>JAHFAF010000241.1 GCA_023250715.1 Pseudobdellovibrionaceae bacterium
AGGAAGGCCCAGAGGATCTACCAAGGGAGTTTTTGTCGTCGCTGAAGCCACAGCATCCATGTCCGGCTGAAGGTTAGAGCTGTGTAGATTCGTGGGGGCCGCGGGCTCGCCTGGTTTCGGTTTGGATTCGTTGTTTGTCGCAGTCGGCGGGTTCACGCCGGGGGCGGCCGGAACGTCTTTTGCCGGGGGGGCTGTAATCTTCTTGTCTCCTGATAAAAGTTCGTCTGTGCGATCCATCAGGGTGCGCATGACATTCTTATCGAATATATCGGACGGATTCCCTACAGTGAGATCGGCCCAAAGATTGTTCACAGTCCCCTTGTAAATTTCTTTCATGAATGGGCGGAAAAGCCCAGCTCTGATGTTCGGATCGGTTTTCGCGTTTTCCAGAAGTGTTTGGAAGGATTTTGGCGAAAGCCGTTCTCCCTGCTTGCTTTTGGCGCTTGCAATCACGACGGGCTCGAGAGCCACGATGAGGGCGGGGGAGTTGATGAGCTCGTCCACGCGCTTTTGCAGATTTTCGTTCTTTTGTTCGTCTGCAGTTAAATTCGCTTTGAGCATGTTGATGATTCCGTCCCGGTTCTCTCGAAGCGACATTCGAATCATGCCGTAAAAGGGGGCCATGTACTGGCGGCCTTCAGGGCTCGAGATCCAGCCTGCAAAATCACTGGAGGCGTCGTCGTCCTGCTTTTTTGAACGAGCTTGATCCGCACGCGTGCGCTCATAATCGTATGCCGTCCAAAGGTAGGTGGTTAATCCTACGCCACCTAGAACAACGCCGCCATGGGCGAGAGGCCATTTAACGTGTCGCCATTGATTCCAAAAGTGGGGCCAATTTCCTTCCTTTGCCCATATCTTTTCGTCATCGGCCGCGGCGAGAAGGGGGCCTTTGCAGCGTGCGCGAAGATTTTCGACGAAAGGAAGGATCTCCCCCAGGCCGACGCTTGTTCGATCTGAAATGAGCGGGCTCTGACGTTCAAATTGGCCAGGCAGGTGACTTCCCGCCGTGTAGTCTCGTGGCACGATGAGTGATTCCTGCGCTCCGGGCTGGAGTTTATTGTGAAGCTCAATCACCTTGGAAAGTGGCCCATAGATATCGCCCGTCATGTTCATGAGATGCCATTGGTAATTTACTGAAAGTAGCGGGTGATCGTTAAAGTACTTTTCCCCCTCAGCGCTTTCTTTCCAGGCCAAAAACTTTGCGAAGTCGTTGAGCCCTCCCGGGAAGAGATGAGTTTTCTTGTCCCCTGATTTACGAACAAACTTTCTTAGCATTGCATCCAAGAGTTTTAGAGACTCATTCGCTCGCGGAATGTTTTCGCTGAGCACCTTGATGTGCTGATCCATCTCGGCGATGAGCTTTTCCTTTTCCTCACGACTCAAGCGCGAGACCTCCACGTTTCGCATGAAAACCTGGCGCGTACCGCGAGCATAATCCAAAGAGGGGGAAAAAAGCCGGTTGTAATACAGAGCTGTTGCGATAGCGGAGTAGGCTACCCAACTTTGCGGATCGTGGTAAGCGGCCAATAGGGCCACCGTACCAGCAAGAAACTCCACCATAGGATGGGCCGCGCTGGGAGCGGTTGAGGTTTGGGTATCCTCCGGAGCAGGCAATCTTGCAGGAGTGCCCAGGATTGCCAGGGCCAGAAGTATCGTAAGAATTCGACGCCACGGGGACATCTACACCACCACCAATGTGTGGAATAGCAAGCGGTGTACCCATGGAATACGTCGGAAATCTTTGGGGTTACGTGAGCCGAAAAGGGGCAGTGACAAAAAACGGCTTTGCAGTTGTCGACGATAAAGACAGCTAAACGTTTGACCCTAGTAGTCATTTTCTATATAATGCGTTCACTTATCTACACCCTAATCAAGGACGGATGGTTTGCGGCGATTGTGCTTTTTGGCGTGGCTGGGTTTGACGGTGATAGCCTTCGGAAAAGCGGATGATGTCTTTGTTGCAACTTCTCCAGGAGACGCTCCTTACGTTTGGGATCAATTACGGTGCACTTTAGGCGAGAGCGATTTGAAAATCTCTACGGTCGTGAGCGAAAAGGAGGCGGGGTTTCTTCAATTCACTTTTCGAAATTTCGCGGACGGTTTGAAAAAAATGGAGCCCGGAAAGGCAGCGTCTATTCAATTTGCTAGCACGAAAGAATTGGCGATGTCCTTTGGCGATCGGGAAGGAATAATCTGGGCTTTTCTCCCGGTGAAAAATCATTCCTTTTGCGATCTCAAACTTCAACGGGAGGAAAACGGCGAAGTTAGACTGTGGGGAAAATGCTCCAAACTTCTCGATGTGAAGGAATCTCTTTGCACCCATGTCGAGATCTCTGAAAAAAATCCGCTTCGGTGCATTCCAGTCAAGCCGCAATAACGTGGGATTCTACACCAAAAAAATTCTTCCCTGTTTACTTGATCTGGCAATGACCCGTCCGGAATTGGGAAGCCATCGCCGGCAATTGCTTTCCGGTGTTACGGGGGAGATTCTGGAAATCGGTTTCGGAACGGGAGCGAATCTTCCTTACTATCCCAAGCACGTAAAAGAGATTACCGCGATCGATAGTAACGCGGGGATGACGCCATTCGTTCAACGTCGGATGAAAGCTCGCGGTGTGCAAGTGAAGCATCTGGAAGCGGACGCTCATGCCTTGCCCTTCCCGGAAAACGCGTTCGATACGATCGTGACCACCTGGACATTATGTAGCGTGGAGAATCTCGATCGGGTCTTGCATGAGATTTCTCGAGTCCTTCGCCCAGGCGGAAAATTTTACTTTCTCGAACACGGAAGAAGCCCCGAGGGCCGTGTATTTCGTCTCCAACGTTTGTTGAACCCCTTGAATCGAACCGTGGCCGGCGGCTGCGAGCTCACACGCGAAATCTCCACCCAAGTGAAACTCGCCGGCTTCGAGCTCGAACGTCTAGAAAACTTCTACATCGAAAAATTCCCCCGCACCCACGGCTACATGTTCCAGGGCTGGGCCCGCAAATCCCCTTAAAGAGAAAAAGGTGTGTGGATACTTTTTATGGAAAAAGTATCCACACACCTTTTTCCGAAGGAAACTTGGATTATCTACAAAGCAAAATACGAAGAGGCGGTCGTCTTGCTCAAAGGTAGCGAAGAGAGAATGGTGGAACTCGACAAGTCCTACAAGGCCGCGCTCGACGACTTGGCGAAGCTTAAGACACCCGGAACTTAATGCGGATCTGATCGCCTGGTTTAATTTGTCCCTGGTCGATGAGATGCCAGAAGATTACAACCTCATTTGTGTTCGCATCGTAGAACCATTGATCGCCCGAGCCTCCCGTATTTCCCGGAATGATGGCAGTGCCTACGCGCAGCTCAATCGTATTGGTTTGAATCGGCTTTGCCGACAGGCGAATGCGATTTTTCCCGTGCACATACGCTCGAAAGATCACGCGTGAGGCGTAGTCTTTCAAGTAGGCCGGCATATCGAGATTACAACCTGCTTGGTAATACCGACCGGAGGTCTTATCCACCAGGATGCGGTAAGCATTTTCATCCGCTGTAGTGGAAGTACTTGCATCCTCGACGGCTTCAACTAAAGACGGGCAAGCAGGGGCGATAGCACTTACGCGATAGCCCTTCTTCTCCCTCTGATGGAAATCCATGAACTCTCTCGCATAGTCTTCCGTCTTCCAGTTCTTTTGCGCAGTCGACTTCGAGTACCAGGGGTAATGATCCTTTTGATTTGTCACGATGAGAGCATCCATCGGAATGAACGGCATCATGTACCCATTGTGGTAGATTTCCGAGAGGCCCGGCACCCGTTGATAGAAGCGGAACATCGACCAAATCGGGCTGTTGTAGCAGTTGCCACAGGCCCCGTTGCTATAGGCTGCATCCACGCGTTTGACGAAGTCCACGCTAGACGCATTGGGATCGGCTCCCGCCATCAGCATTGCCTGGCCGACATCTCGAATCGGCAAGCCATCCCATTTATGAGCATCGGAAGAAAGGAAGATTCCCCGGTGTTGAATCGGAAATTTCGCGAGTTGCAGCTCATTGTAGAAGACATTGATGTTTTTCTTGAGCTCCTTGATCGTTTTATCGCAATGAGAGGAGTTGTCGACGATCCACAGGTTTTCCGAGTGCGCGTTCGGAATGGGCTCATCGACGGCGTAGACATCCTCTTTCGTACCGGGCTCGACATTTATATTCACAGTAGCCGGCGTGCACAACCCACTTTCATTGCAAGCTTGGACGCGGAAGACGTTGGAGCCTAAATCCGTGTCTTTCGGCGTACCGGACATATCGCCTTGGCCGTTTACACTGAGCCAGGCCGGGCCCGAAACTTTAGAGAAGGTAAGCCGCTCGCCATCGAGGTCTTTCGCCTTGTCGGCGAGCATTCCCTGATATGCCTCATTCGTCTTTGCCTTGTCATTGATGGGATCTTGTATCCAAACCGGCGGACGAGGATCTTTTAAGACGAGTAGGTTGAAAGTTCCGTGAATAGGAACCTGGCCGTCATCCACCTTAAACTTAAGAGCATAGGTGCCGACGTCTTTTCGCTGAGGCCTGTCGGCGACAACTTTTCCTGAAGAGGTCATACTGAGCCACGCAGGTACCGCTTGCTCGAAGACGAAGTTTAATTTATCGCCGTCGGGATCGGAAACGTATTGCGGCTGATTGAGCTCCACCGTGAAGACAGTGCGCTCCTTCATGCTGAATTGCGGAAGCTCAGGACTGATGATGGGCGGGTGATTCTTATGAATCACTTGGCCCACGCCATTCGCCCGGGCAGATCCTCCCTGGCCGTCGGACACTTCGAATACGGCGGTAAAGGAGCCGATATTCTGCTTGAGGGGCACTCCCGTGGTTTTGCCGTCCTCACCGACAAACATCCATGCCTGGCCCGGCCCGGTGAAGGAGATGAGCTTGAACGTTAGAGCATCTCCGTCATCGTCGACCGCGAAATCCGCGAGATTGAAAGCGAAGGTCGAGTCCTCCAGCGCATCCCCCATCTGAATGGGGTCCTGACGCCAGCGGGGCGGCTTATTTACTTTCTTAATCTCGATTCGAAGTGTGTCATCCGCGAGCTCGTGGCCCGGATCCATAATGCGCACGTCGATAAAATTCATTCCGACGTCATTGCGCGAAGGAGTTCCGCTAATCGTCCCCCCGCTTCCAATAGTTGCCCAAGCCGGGCCACTGAGTTTGGAGAATGTGAGCGTATCGCCGTCGGGATCTTTCGCAAAGCCCGTTAGGCTTTGGCTATAGAAAACGCCTTCCGAGCCGGCGGGAAGGTTAATCGGATTTTCGGTCCAGAACGGCTTATGATTCACGTGCAGGACGTTGATAAGGACATTGGCATCCGCCGAGGCCCCAACCTGATCCGCCACTCGAACGCGGAACGTATTCACGCCTTCGTTCGCGATCTGAGGAGTTCCACTGAAAACGCCGTCGGGAGAGAGAGTCGCCCATCCCGGGCCCTCGATGAGGCTGAATTTCAAGGTGTCGCCTGCATCCACGTCTTTTGCGAACTGGCTAATCGTTAAATTGAGAGGTTGTTCTTCTTTCGTCGAATGTTGAATCGGATTCAATATCCAGGTTGGTGCGTGGTTCGTATGCAGGACAAGGATCTTTACGTCCGTGACATCGCTCCCGGATTTTAAATCATCCACCTTCACTCTAAAGGAGATAAGGCCCTGATCCGCCGCCTTCGGCGTTCCCATGAGCACTCCGCTCGAGCTAATTGTGAACCAGTTCGGACCCTCGAGCTTCGTGAAAGTCAGGGCGTCACCATCGGGATCAGTCGCGAAATCCGAAAGATCGACTTCATAGCTCTTATCTTCGTTCGCGTCTTTGAGCACCGTAGGCTTGTTATTCCAGAAGGGTGGTTCGTTGGACTTATTTACCGTCATCACGACGGTGGCGGTATCGGTGAGTCCACCTTGATCGGTCACGGAAACGAGCCAGCTATTTTGGCCTAAGTTAGTCTTATCGGGAGTGCCATGAAACAGACCCGTCGTCGCGTCGATTACGGCCCAATTCGATCCGGGGCCCGTGAAGGAGACAATCCGATAGGTGAGCGAGTCTCCCTGATCCGGATCGCTCGCCGATTTACTCAGGTCCTGCTGATAGGCAATTTTTGTAAGGCCAGACGGAAGGTTAATAGGATCAGCCTTCCACTCAGGCGGGTGGTTCACGTGAATTACGCTGAACTTGAAAACCGTTGTGTCGTCGAATGACTGGCCGTCGATCCTCGTCCTGAGAATGACCGCCACTTCCACCGGGCCGATATTTGCTTTGCTAGGAGTCCCGAATAAAGTCCCCGAAGTCTTTCCAATTTGAATCCACGGCGGCGGTGTGACGGAGACGATCTCGTATTCAAGCTGCGTGCCTTCCGGATTGAGTGTGAACTCGGTGACGCTACGGTTGTAAGCTTTGTCCTCAAGGGCGTTGTCGATGTTGATCTCTTTCGCGACCCAGTGAGGAGGCTTGAGAGTCTTAATCACCTTTCCAAAACCATTCGCCGTGGCAGAGCCCCCTTTACCCGTGGCCGTAAAAACGATGCCGGAATAATCGCCGACGTTTGCGCGACGGGGAGTGCCTGAGAGAACGCTTCCGCTCAAAGTCATCCAAGCAGGTAGACCAGTAGCGGAGAAGGTGAGCGTGCCGCCGCTGGGATCGGTCACGACAGTCTTTAGATCGAAAGTGAAAGCTTTATCTTCGTTTTGAATTCCTAGATCGATATCGGGTGAAGTCCAATGGGGAGGAGCAAAGACGTTCAATACGATCCGATGGAGAATGTCTCCGC
>JAHFAF010000242.1 GCA_023250715.1 Pseudobdellovibrionaceae bacterium
TCATCCGAAACTACCTTTATTATCGAGGGCAAAGGGAAGGGGGGGACGTGAATACGGAGCTCTTGCCCCTGGAGTTACCTGTGGCCTCTGCCTTGAGCCGCATACCGTAAGTCGTCACAGTGGCTGACTATTTTCGTCACTTAAGGCACTTTGATTGAACAGTTTTAAAACACCTCTGCTTTAACTTCCCTCGAAATTTCCACACTTAGCAAACTCCTTCTGCTGGCATCGCCCTTGCTCCTGTTCAGTAGGGTTCCGCGCGCGAGTAGCTCGTGCGGTCATGATGTTGCGTCGAGGTAGTAAGTGGTCGAGCTGTTGTATTGGGGCAGAATACGGAATGGATTTGCGGTAGTGATTACCCTCTCCCTATTCTTAGGGAATTCACTCTACGGAGCAAGCGCTTCTTCCAAGGGAAAATTCGTATTACAGACGAAAAAATCGGCCGCTGCTTTTAATTTTCCGGATCTTCCAAAGTCTATCGAAGATCGCATTGCGGGTCGCAAATCGAAAGCCCTGAGCGAGACCGCAAAAGTAGATTCTTCGCTCAATCAAGATTGGGCGCTCGTTAATATCGGCTTCTTCGAAGTGTTCAATCCTCTAGTTCAGCCCGTTCGCAATAACGTGCAGCCCTGCTCGCCCGAAGTGGTCGTGGCGGTGGTGGACACGGGAATCGATTACACCCATAAGGAGTTAGTCGAGAGCGTTTGGGTGAATCCTGGCGAAAGCGGTTACTGGGAACCCCCGCCAGCGCTGAAAGACAAGATTGCTTGCCGAGATAGGGGCTGCAACGGAATGGACGATGATAGTAACGGCTTCGTGGACGATGTGGTCGGTTGGGATTTTGTGCACGATATTCCGCTTCCGTACGATACGCATGGACATGGAACTCACATAGCGGGAATTATTTCCGGTGCTTCCGCGAATGGCGTTGGTATTAGCGGAGTCTGTCCGCGTGTCGCAATCATGCCACTCAAGTATTACGATAATAGTGGAGCTGGTTACAATAATTTGAATAATACCGTAAGAGCGATCCGATACGCGACCCAGATGGGTGCGAACATCATCAACTATAGTGGCGGCGGAGCAGACCCCGCACCGGCCGAAAGAATGGCCATTGAGGATGCGCAACGCCACGGAATTCTTTTCATCGCGGCGGCTGGAAATGATGGCCATAATAACGATCAGACTCCTTACTTCCCGCAAAATTATCCCTTGGATAATATTGTGGGCGTGGCTTCGGTGAATAAGTCGAACGCGCTTCTGCCTTCGAGCAATTTCGGCAAAACGGTCGATATAGCGGCCCCTGGACTCGGAATCTTGAGCACGTTGCCGGAAAATCGATTAGGCACCATGTCTGGAACGTCGCAAGCAACTGCGTTCGTAACCGGTGCGGCCGCGTTGTTAGCGAGCCAGTTGAAGGCGGATGGCATTCCCTTCGATTACAAAAAAATTAAGAACTGGCTCGTTGGCGGTGCTAAGCCGATGAAGGGCAATGAAAAGAAACTGTTCGTGTCCTCTGGATTACTCTCCGTCTCTCAATCCCTGCAGATTGAGCGCGACGAACTCAAAAAAGCATCGCAGCCCAAAATACCTGAGATCGCTTTGAAACCCAGCCCCATTAAAAACCTACAATAAACTCCTTGAAACCCGTTCGCATTTCAAGGATTAGGATTGTTTTTTCTGGATGCGTTCGACGGAGATGATGCCGGGGATGCCTTCTAGCGTGGAGATTACTTTGCGCAGGGAGCTGACATCAGTGATCTGAATGGTGAAGTGGCAGACGGCCTTCTTGTCTTTTGTGGTTCCGATTTGAGCGCGGGTGATATTCACGTTTTGATCGCGAATTACTTTGCTCATGTCGGCGAGAAGGCCAGGGCGGTCATCGCAAACCACGCGAATTTTTGCGTTGCGTTCGGTCTTCTTAGTTAAATCCCAATCAATATCGACCAAGCGGTGCGGATCGCTATCGAAAATCTTTGGACATTTGCGCGTATGAACGCTGATGCCGCGGCCGCGGGTAACAAAACCCACGACAGAATCTCCCGGCACGGGATTACAGCAGCGGGCAAAGCGCACCAATAGATCGTCAATTCCTTTTACCTTTACAACGTGGCGCGCGGGGGCCTTTTTCGCTGCTTCCTCAAAAATCCTCTGAAGCCCTTGCGTCTCTTGCTTTGGTTGTTGCTGCTCGGGAGGAGCAAGCTTTGTCAGGACTTTTTTCGCGGAGATTTTCCCATAACCTATCGAGCTGAAAAGATCCGGGACATTCTTTAGTGAAAAGCCTTCCGCCACCTTCTGTAGAGAGCCATCCTTGAGCAAGGATTTTAGATTATGGGAATCTCGTTTGAGCTCGCGGTCGAGAATCATCTCCCCCATTGCGAGAGACTTCTCGTGTTCTTCCACCTTGATGAACTGGCGGATCTTACTCTTCGCGCGCGATGTCTTTACTATTTTGAGCCAGTCTTTGTTGGGGCGCTGCGAGGGCGAGTTGAGTACCTCGACGGTATCCCCGCTCTTCAGCTTGTGCTTCAAAGGAACCATGCGGCCGTTCACTTTTGCTCCGATGCAATGGTTTCCCACATCGGTGTGAATGGCGTAGGCGAAGTCCAAAGGCGTTGCTCCCTGGGGGAATTCCATCACCTGGCCTTTCGGGGTGAAAATATAAACATCCTCGGAAAAGAGATCGAGCTTCACCGTCTCTAAAAACTCATTCGGATCCTTCAGGTCCCGGTTCCATTCGACCAGACGATTGAGCCACGTGAATTTTTCTGTTTCCTTGGGGTCTTCTTTGCCCTCTTTGTACGCCCAGTGTGCCGCGATTCCGCGTTCGGCCGTCTCGTGCATCTGCGCGGTCCGAAATTGAATTTCAATACGCTCTCCGCCAGGGCCAACCACGGTTGTGTGGAGGGACTGATAGAAATTCGCTTTCGGGATCGCGATATAGTCCTTAAACCTCCCGGGTACCGGCGTCCAGAGCGAGTGGACGAGACCCAGTGCTCCGTAACATTGTTCCACGCTATTTACGATGATGCGAAAGCCGGTGATATCGTACACCTGATCATAGGTCAGGTTTCTCTTCTCCATTTTCTTGTGGATGGAGTAAAAGTGCTTTGGACGGCCCGTAACCGCGGCATCCTGATAGCCGTGATCTTTCAATGCCGCTAGAATCATGGCTTCGACATCGGAAGTATACTTTTCCCGCTCCTTCAACTTCTTTGCGACCTGCTCCATGAGCTTGTAGTAGATCTCAGGCTTGGTGAAGCGCAGGGAAAGATCTTCGAGCTCGCGTTTCAAAGAGGATAAGCCCAAACGGTTTGCTAGCGGGCTGTAAATATCCAAAGTCTCTTGCGCGATGGCGACCTGCTTTTCCGGGCGCAGGTGGTGGAGAGTGCGCATGTTATGGAGGCGGTCAGCTAGCTTTACCAAGATCACGCGAAGATCTTTCGCCATAGCGAGAATCATCTTGCGGAAGTTCTCGGCCTGCTTTTCTTCGCTCGTTTGGAAAGTGATCTTGCTAATTTTGGTAACACCATCGACGAGAGCCGCAATCTCGGGCCCGAACTCTTTTTGGATTTGTTCCAGCGTAGCTACCGTGTCCTCGACCGTATCGTGAAGGATCCCCGTTACGACTGTGACTGTATCGAGTTGGAACTCTGCCAAGATGCGCGCCACTTCGAGAGGATGGTTAATGAAGGGCTCTCCGCTCGAGCGTTTTTGATCCTTGTGTGCTTCGGTGGAAAAGCGAAACGCTTTGCGAATGAGCTCCTTGTCCCCGGTGGGGTTGTGTTGGGAAACGAGGGAGACGAGATCTTCGATCCCGAAAGCCTTTTTCTGGGGCTTTGTAGGAGGGGTGGTGGCTAGCGGCATTCCCGCTCCACTATCTTGCTTAGCTCGGCGTAGGCCCGCTCGAGCTCGTCGTTTACGATCTGATATTGAAATTGTCGGCTGAACGAGATCTCCTTTTTCGCGTTCTCAAGCCTCGTTTCAATGGATTCGAAGGAATCAGAGTCGCGATTGCGTAAGCGTTCTTCCAAAATTTGCATAGAGGGCGGATGAATAAAGATCAGTAATACCCTCTTCGGGTATAGCGCGCTTAAGCTGAGGGCCCCCTGTACATCGATATCGAATAAAACATTTTTTCCCTGTTTGAGAAAGGCCTCGATGGTTTTTTTGGAGGTTCCATAATGATTTCCATGCACTTCCGCCCATTCGGCAAATTCTCCCTCCTTTATCTTTCTGAAAAACACGGCCGGAGTCACAAAGTGGTAATGGGTGCCTTCCTTTTCATAAGAGCGTTTGGCGCGTGTGGTAGTGGAGACGGAAAGTCGAACGGAGGGGTCTTCTAGGATCAGCCGCTCACAAAGAGTCGTCTTCCCCGCGCCACTGGGGGCGGAAAGAATGATGAGTCTTGGCTTTTCAATTTCATTCTCATTCTTAAGAGGCAAACACACCTTCCTCGACTTCCAACTGGGCTGGCGATAGCCAGCTCGGCCCCTCGAAGAGCCGCTCGTGCAACGTTCCGGGAGCGAGAGCGGAGAGCACGATAAACCCGCAATCGGTCAAAATGAGCGAGCGGGTTTTACGTCCAGCTGTGACGTCAATCAGCTTGTGATCTTCTGCGGCGGTTTCGCGGAGTCGCTTCATGGGAAGCGATCCTGATTCCATGATCGAAACGATCCGGCTCACCATCAAATAGCTACCGTGCCCGATGTTGACCGTCTTTCCGACGCCTTCGGAAGAACCAAGTATCCCTTTAGGTTTATTCGACATTTTGGACCTGTTCCCTTAGTTTTTCGATCTGCGTCTTCGCTTCTACAGCGATGCGCGTTAGTTCTATCTGACTTGCCTTAGATCCCAAGGTGTTGGCTTCTCGATGAAGCTCTTGCGTCAAGAAATCCAATTTTCTTCCCACGGGCTTTGGGCTCGCAAGCAACGTCAAAAACTCCTGGCAATGGGTGCGGAGCCGATCGATTTCTTCGGAAATTTCGGCGCGATCGGCGTAATAGGCGACTTCCCATTCCAATCTCTGAGGATCTGCCTGGGCACCCAATTTATAATGTTCTATTCGCTGTGTCAGTTTTTCCCGAATTTTCTGAGGCTGCTCCGGCGCCAATTTTGTCAATTCATCGCATAATCGCAAGAGGGCCTGCCCGCCCTCGTGCAAAATTTGCTTCAAACGAATCCCTTCCGTTTGCCGCATCTTTTGGAGCTCCTTCAGGGCGACTTCTAGAAGAGCTTGAATTTGAGGAAGAAGAGTTGAGCTATCCGGGGCCTCTTCCACGGGAAGAAAAATGCGATTCGTAGAAACCAGCATTTCAAGGCTTGGAATTGGGTTGGTTTGGTATTTTTGGTGCAGCCAGGTGACTCCATCCATCAGGCTTTTGATCGCAAGCTCATCCACCATGAAGCGTGTGGTGCCCGGTAGAATCGCCTGTGCGCCCGTGGCCTTAGGCTTAATATTCACCTCTACGGATCCGCGTTCGCAGTAGGTTCGCAAAGTATCTGTCAGGGAAAGTTCCAACTGGTTAAAGGAATTAGGGAGGCGGAAGCGCGCATCGAGAAAGCGGTGGTTGACCGATTTTACTTCGACGGAAAAATGGACATTGCCGATTCGTCCCTCGGCCTTTCCAAAGCCGGTCATTGAGTTCATACGGTTTCCCCCAGGGCAAATCTTAAGTTGCTGATTTCAAGAAGCACTCTTTCTTGATCTCGATCGTCAATATAGCGAACCTCGGTATCGGATCGAAGCCAGGTGATTTGGCGTTTTGCGAGCTGCCTAGTTTTTTCGATGATTTCGTTGCGCAATTGTTTTTCGGTCAATTTCTTTTCGAGAAACGCGCAACTCTCAGCATAGCCGATGCTGCCCAAGGCACGAGCCTTGGGGAATTTTTCTTTTAGGCTCTTAGTCTCTTCGACGAGTCCATTTTGGATCATCTCTTCCGTTCTTCTTACTATCTGCGCATTTAAAACATGCCGAGAGACCGCCATCGCGTACTTCATCCAGACGCGTTCCGCCTGTTCTTTCGATTGGTGCTGCGGCTTTTGCTCGCTCGGCAATTGCCCAGAAGTTCTAATCACGGCGAGCGCTCTCACCAGACGGTAGCGATCGTTGGGATGGATGTTTTTCGCGGCCTGCGCGTCTTTTTTCGCAAGCGCCTCGTGCATGGCTGTATTAGTCCCTTCCTCTTCGAAAAACTCCCTTTCAATCTCCTCGATTGTTTCGGCAGAGATAATAGTTTGGGGGTACATCCCATGTTGAAGAGCTCGAAGATAAAAATAGGTTCCGCCTACGATGAGGGGCACTTTTCCGCGTTTTTGTATGTCGAGCACGGTTTCCTCGGCCTTCTGGACGAAATGGCCAGCAGAGAAACCATCTTCGGGGCTTAGAATATCCAAGAGGTGGTGAGGGACGCGTGCGCGATCTTCTCTCGAGGGTTTATTTGCGCCGATATCAAAGCCTTGGTAGACCGTCGCCGAATCCATGCAGACGAGCTCGCCTTCAATTTTTTCGGCTAGATCCAGAGCGAAGCTCGATTTGCCGGAAGCCGTGGGGCCAATCATCGCAATCGCTAACTTACTGGTCATACTTCGAACTTTAGGACCTCTCGAAGTGTTTTTCAATGGAAGGGAAGGGAATCCGAAATAAGACAGGCCGTCCATGAGGGCAGGTCCACCCCTGCTCCAAGCGTTCGATTTGGCTTAAGAGGCTTTGCGCCTCAATGGGGGAGAGGGTTTGGTTCGCGC
>JAHFAF010000243.1 GCA_023250715.1 Pseudobdellovibrionaceae bacterium
CCATTACTCCCCGTTTCGCGCCGACTTCCACCGAAGCTCAGCTGCGTGGGGCCGCACAGGTGCTTCAAGAAAATCCAGGCGTTTTACTACAAACTCACCTGGCCGAAACTGCCGATGAAATGGCTTGGGTGAAGCAACTTTTTCCTAAGGCGAAGAGCTATTTGGGCGTTTACGATCAGTATGGCCTGACCGGCCCGCGATCGATCTTCGCGCATTCCATCCATTTGCAGAAAGAGGAGCTGGAATTGCTTGCGGAAAGAGGAAGCTCCGTAGCCTTTTGCCCAAGTTCCAATCTTTTCTTGGGCAGCGGTCTTTTTCCCTACGAAATGGCTCGCGCGGCCGGCATTAAATTAGGACTAGCTACGGATATCGGTGGGGGCACCAGTTTCTCGATGTGGCGGACGATGGCCCTAGCCCATGACGTCCTTCAGTTAAGGGGCCAAAATCTCACGGCGGCCCAAGCCATTGCGATGGCCACCCTGGGTGGAGCCAATGCATTGGGTTGGGGAAAGTACGTGGGAAACTTCACCCCCGGCAACGAGGCGGACTTCGTCGTATGGGATCCGCATGCCCAGCCCCTTCTCTCGCGTCGATGGAAAGTGGCCAAGAGCTGGGAGGAGAGGCTTTTCGCCTGTATTGTGTTAGCTGACGATCGCAATTGCAAAGCGGTCTATATTTTGGGAAACCGAATGAATGACGGAACAAAATGATCGTTTAGTAGCCGCCCTCTGTTACGCTTTTGGTGTTATCTCCGGCGCCATTGTCTTGAATCTTGAGCCGTACCGGAACAATGCCGCCTTACGGTTCCATGCCTGGCAGTCTATTTTCTTTTTTGTGGGCTGGTTCGCCCTCACGGGAATGGCCGGTGTCTTTCATATTGGTTTCTTCTATGCTTGGTTCCTTTCGCCCTTTGTGGGCTTAGGAGCCTTTGTGCTTTGGGTGCTTCTTATCGTAAAGGCCTACAACGGCGAAAATTTTCGCCTTCCCCTCATCGGTGATCTCGCCGAACGCCAAGCTCGCGGTTAGAATTGTTTAAATGGAAGGCCTGCTACATGGCTTGGCGTTGGTCATTTCGCTTGGCTGTATCTTTTATTCCTTTTACCACTTGATCGAGAGAGGGATTCGAAGCGAGCCCTTCCCTTCTAAGACGGTCAAGTTAACGAAGTTAGAAATCAAGAAAGTCCTACTCGCGGTAGTTGGGCTCCACCTCGTCTCGCTGGTTTTGGTTTTCTTGTATCAGTATTTCACGGTGAAGACCGGCCCCCTCCAGCTTCTTTTGAACTTCAATCGGTGGGACGCCGATCACTATACTTCCATCGCTCGCGAGGGGTATCCCACCCAAGGAAAAATGCAGGTCCGAATCGTTTTTCTCCCTCTTTACCCGCTTTGCATCGCCCTCCTCTCTAAACTCACTTTTCTCAAGGAGGAATATGCAGCAATCCTCCTTAACGTCCTATTCAGCGGCCTCTTCGGACTTTCTTTCTACCGCCTGGTGAGACTCGATTATTCTGAAAAAGTCGCCTTCTGGGCGGTCGTTCTCTTTGCCGTCTTTCCGCCTCAGATAGTTCAGATCACTCCGTATACGGAACCCCTCTATCTCTTTTTTGCGGTCGAGGCTTTTTATTGGGCGCGCACAGATCATTGGGGAAGGAGTGGTGTGGCGGCTTTCTTCGCGGCGCTGGCCAGAACGAATGGTTATTTCCTTTTCCCTGCCCTAGCGATCGAATTTTTCCGGCGAAGGAAATGGGATATGAAGGGCTTTTGGCTCGCGGCTGCTCCCTTTGCTTTCTTAATTTATCTCTTCATTAACCAACGGCTTTACGGAGACCCCTTTAAGTTCACCTATTTTCAGAGGGTGAATTGGTACAAAGAGTTCAAGCCGTTCTGGAAAGGTTTAAGCGATGTCTTCCACGTTTACGGAATCACCGACTGGCACTCTTTCCTCACGGGAAGGCTAGCCGAAGCGGCGGCTTGTTTTTTTGGGTCCGTCCTTCTCGTGGCGGTCGCAAGGCGTGCCCGAGTATCTTATGGAGTGTACTCCTTATTCAGTCTGCTCTTTTTCCTAAGCACGAGCTGGATATTGAGTACACCCCGTTATGTATCCTCGATCTTCCCCTTCGCGCTCATACTTGCGCCGACTTTGGAAAGAATCGGAATTTTGCGTTGGGTAATCCTGGGAATTTTTTTCGCCTGGTTTACCTATTTTCTACATGCGTTCAACATTGGCATGTGGGTATTCTGATCAAGTCCCACAGTAGCCGAAGGTCAGAAGTAAAATCTGATCATTCGTCTTATCCAGTACGTCGAGAATTTTCCAGGAGCCGTCTTCGTTTGCGTGGCTTCCTTCAAAAATGGAAAGATTTTTCTTTCCTCGAAGGCCATGAATCGCATCCGTGAGCTTTTCCACGCCTTTGTCCCAGGCAGTCTCGTGCTCGTCTTGGTTTCCATTTTCCAGTAGCTCACTTGCGAGAACATCCGCCGCGCTCTTTGTGAGTTTCGGATTGGGATCGTCTTGATCAAACATGCCGGCTTTGGCGATATTGAGCTGCTTAATCGTGTTGATATCCTTTTCCTCTTCCTTGCGAGTGAAGTTGAGTCTTACGACTTTGCTGCAGTCACCGAACGTACCTTCATCTTTCTGAAGATTTTCTGCGACACGAGCCAGTCTTTCCATCGCTACCGAGGATAGTTTGTCGGTGGTGTGGAATTTAGCGGCCCAAGTAAGATTGCAAACGAACAAGCTGGCGAGAGCCAGCATCAATGAACGATTCATCGTTCCCCCTTCCCTTACTCGACTCAGTAAGGGGGATTTTGCGGTGAGTCAAGAGTTACTGGAGAAGCTCTTCCATTCTGTTAAGGAAGTTGTTCCACTCGCCCGAGCGATCCCATTCAAGCCAGACTTCGGCGAAGTGGCGCAAACTTTCATTTTGAAACTGCCAAAGAAGGTGAACGGCCTCTTTGAGATAGCCGTTGGAAGTAAGGCGCTTAAGCTCGGCAAGGAGTTGTAAACAGTTTTCACGGCTTGCGTAACGGTGGAGAAAATCCCAAGTCGTTTGCAGGTCATTGGAACGGATGAATTCTTGAATCCACTCGAGCTCGGCCTCCTCTAGGCTGGGCCACTGATCCCAGAAACGCCCCTCAATAAGGGCCTGGGCGAGGTTAGAAAATGCCTTGGGGTGATCCTGTACAAGGCGGGAAAGAAGGCTCAAAAATTCCTCTGGCTCGATTTCTCCAAGTGGCCGCAAGAATGCTTCCCGACTCTGAGTTCCTAACACAGAAAGGGAGTTTGCCGTTTGTCCTAGGGGAACTCCTTCGCGCATCCAGTCCATCAAATAAGGAAAATCGGGAGTAGCGAAACGAGATTTTCCCAAAAAACTAAAAAGAGAAGTGATGGCCGGAATATCTTCGGGCGAAGTATGGCGCAATAGGGTGTGGTACGAATAAAAGGGACTGGGAAGGTTCTTATATTCGCGATCAAACGCATAGAGGGATGGGACGCGATCCAGTAGGCTTGCCACTCTGTCTTTCATCGAGTCGTCCGGATAAAAACCGAGAATGAGTTTGCGCGTATCGAACGTAGGATTATCGAGCTGTAATAGGTCCATGTCCTCGAAGAGAGTTCTTTTGAGATTTCTCCAGGTGGAGAACCTCAGGCCCGAAACAAGGCGATTGATGGAATCCATCAAATTTTCCGATTCGAGATCCGCGAACCCGAAAATGGTTTTTCCATCCGGCCGAGTGAGGGGGTAGATGAGTGCACGGATGAAAGAGGTCGGGTCCGCGAAGGGCCGCGTGTTGGCGGCCGAGGCCATCGCCTGATTCAATGCCTCTCGAAGCGGTATGGGTGTAGTGATCGCCGGGAAATCATATTGAAAGTTACCTAAGGGGACATCCTTCGCTTTTTCGAGAAATGCGACAAAATCCTGAAGCCCAATATCCGCCATCTCCTTTTGCATCTCGGGGCTTCTCAAATCGAGCGTGAGAGCAGGGGTTTTGACCAAAAGCTCCCAAAACGCTTCCTCTTTCTTCCCATTCAGCGTTGCGACGGTCTCGATCCATTTAGTCAGGGCAAAGGCATTGGAATAAAGGCGGAGATTTTGCAGAAAGCCTTCCGGGTCGGAGGCGAGATCGAGTGCCGGGCCCGCCACCTGCTCGAGAGCGATTCGTAACGCGATGAAAACTTCCGTGAATTCCCGGCCCCGCTTCGGAACGTTTTTCCAGAATTCCCGAAGTCGGCTTTCACTGAGCGCCTCTTTGGCAAAGCCCCTGGCAGCATTCGTGACCATGGGCTTAAAGCGGTTCGCGATCTCGTGAATGAGATCAGGTTCGGATTTGAATTTTCTAGAAATCGACTCGAAAATTCCATCGGAAGGCCGGTCCGCCGCGTGAATCAGCTCGAGGAGCTTTTGAAGTTCGTTGGGCTTCGAGGGGTCGGAAGGAAGAAGGGAGGAAAGGCCCCGGCCCAATCCTTGAAAGGCCCCGACCCCGTTCTTCTTTTTCAAATCAAAAAGAGCACTAAGAAGAGAAGCTCCTCCACGGTGTTCGCGGAAAAGCGACCAAGCTTTTTGGGCGTCCTCGCGCAGGGGAGAGCTCAAGAACTTTTGAAAATCCTGCGTTAGTTTCTCGCCGCTAGAGGGCTCATTCGAACTTTCAGGGTAGCGAAGCCATTCCGTATGGATCGATTGCATCGGGAGGGAAAAGGAGGGGGACCATGCCTCCCTTATTTCCTTCATCAATGGCGGGAACTCATGCGCATCAAGAATCGCACGCAGGAGCTCGCGGTGGGGCAGTAGACCCAGCCTCTTTTCAAAACTTTTCTTCTCAATTCGCCGAGTGAGGAGCTCCAATAAATCCCGTTCTTCGTAAAATCGTCGGGAGATGACATGACCAAATCGGCTCAGCTCATCGTTCGTAGGTCTCTCAAAGTAGGCCTCTAGGCCGCTTAGTTTTCCGTCTCGGTTTATCGAATGGAAAATTTCCCGATAATCGTCCGGGCCGAGGGAGCCCGAAAGTATCTTTCTGCCCCCGGACTGAGAATTGCGGCCGAGCGTGGGAGGTGTCGGGGCTTGAGTGCAAGCCGCTAGGAAAAATAGAATCAAGATATGGTTGAGGCCCCGAAGCATGGCGTCGGCAGGCTAAACCAATTGGGGTTTTTTTTGTAGAAAGAAGTGAGGCGGAAATTGGGCCGAAAAATTCCTACTACCCCCAGCCCCGCCCCACTCCGGCCTTCAACGTCAGTTTTCCACTAAACGCCTAATTTCTTTCGCGATCCTGGCCCCTTCGCGGTAGCCCGTTTGGATCGCCATGCGCTTAGCGGTGAAATCATTCGGGGTCTTATTCAAATCGATTCGGCTTGTCACCTGGGCCATCTTGAATTCACGGCCGATAGTGCTCTTGAGCTGGGTCAAGTAGAGCTGCCGAAAAAGCTGGTCGCTACCGCTTAATTTCTTCCCCTTTTGGCGTAAAAACTCGAAGTAGTCGTCGTACATGGCGACCGCAATGATGATATCCGCGTCTCGGTGGGCTGCTTCGCTCACGTCAATTCCTTGCAAAGAGCTAATCCATTGGGTGTTCGCTCCCTGCGGGTAGGGGCGGTATATTCCGGGAACCGACATCGTTTTGAGAAGTGGCGTCTTCCAATCCCCCTTCTCGAAAATCTCAGGATCGCCTGGTTCGATATTTGCGGCGGAAATGACGATGGGGATCTTACTTTCGTCGAGTTCTTGCTGCGTGAAAGCGTTACCGATGAGGCTCGAGAGCTTGTCATGTGAGGCATATTCGCGAGAGACGTCGAAGAGCCCGGCGACATAGAAATCTTTTTCCTGAAGGCGCATGGCGAACCATTCGAGGTCGTGCACGCTTTTCAGAAATCCGAACCCGAGAGCAAAAAGGGTAGGCCATCCGGTGCTGACGATAAAGTCGATCTTGATCCCTTCCTGCTGCAAGCGCTTCAATAATCCCACCGTGGCGAAGCTTGCGACTCCCGCACCTCCCAGCACCAAGCCAATTCGGGCGCGATCCACGGCCGCCATTTTTTGAGGTTCTACAGGAGCGGGCGGAAGGGGCTCAAGTGCCGTCGATTGCGAAGACGGCGGCGGCCCTTGTGAAGGGACCGGGACCTCAGTTACTCGAGGTTTTTTGCCTGCGCAACCGGCTACTAAGAGAAGAACGAGAAAGCCGTGAAAAAATCTATTTTGTCGGCGAGCGTTCATAAGCGATCAAGTACTCTAAGTTACCACTCTTCTTTCCGGTCAGGGGAGAACTTTCGGGTTTGCCTAATTGCGTTGCTCCTAAGGATTGCAGGAAGACCTGGAATTCCTGGAGGGCTGCTTGAGCCGCTGCATCATCCCGAACCTTGCCCCCTTTTCCCACCCACTTCCTATCCACCTCGAATTGGGGTTTGAAAAGAAGCACCCCGTGTTTCAGGCGGGGAAAGTTTTTGTGTAGGGGCTCGATAATCTTTCGCAAGGAAATAAAGGAAACGTCCGCCACCCAGAGGTCTATCTCCGTTGCATGGGAGCTCTTCTCTGAAAGCGCTTCCGGGGTCAGATGCCTCGCATTGGTTTTTTCCATCACTGTCACGCGCGGGTGCTTTCGGAGTTTGGTGTCCAATTGGCCATAACCTACATCGATGGAAAAGACGTGGCGGGCGCCATTTTGCAACAAACAATCGGTAAACCCTCCGGTCGAAGCGCCAATATCCAAGGCGGTGCGGTCATGAACCGATACAGGAA
>JAHFAF010000244.1 GCA_023250715.1 Pseudobdellovibrionaceae bacterium
TTTACCCCGAAAAGCCACTCCCTCCCTATGTTTTCTCTCGCGCATCTAGCCTCCTTATTGATCGAATTCTTCGTTTTGGGTATGGTGCGTCACCATTTTCCCGACCGTGAGGTAAACGAATGCCCCGCTCTTTTCTAAACATCCTATTATTTTATGTAGTTAGCTTTTCCGTCCCAGGCCTGGCGATTCCCGATCGCTATCTGGACGACGTGCAACCCGTCCTTTCAAAAAGATGTGTTGCCTGCCACGGGTGCTATGAGGCCCCTTGTCAGTTGAACTTACAGTCCTATGCGGGCTTAAGACGCGGCTTCAATCCGATTCCGATCTATAGCGGAAAACGAATTGCTTACACGGCTCCCACCCGACTCGAAGATGGAAAGACGATTCAAGACTGGCGAAACCAAGGGTTTCTTCCTGTGGTGGCCCATGATTCCGAGCTCGATAAGGATTCTCAAAGTGCCAGCTTCCGTGAGGGATTGCTTTTCAAACTGCTAGCCCAAGGTGCTCAAAACGAGCCGAAGAATGGTTTCAGTGGGTTTCCCCTAGAAGACGTACAAGAACTTCAAAAGCAGTATGATGCGGACAAGCGCCAATGCTTGGCGACCGCGAACCAAATGCGCGCGCACTTTTCCGTGAAGAACCCGAACAAAGTTCTCTCCCTCGACGAATACTTAGAAAAATACCGTTTCGCCGGAATGCCCTTCGGTCTTCCTCGTCTCGAAAAAACCGAGCAGGACGTCTTGGATCGTTGGCTCGAAGACGGCGCTCCTGGTCCGAGTCTTGAGGCGCAAGCTCTGCTCGAGGCCTCCGCTCACCCGGAAGTAATTGAGAAGTGGGAAACGTTTCTCAATACGGATAGTGCGAAGGGGCAACTCTCTGCCCGTTACATTTACGAACACGTGTTTAGCGCAACTCTGCATTTCGATGAAGCGCCTGGGGAATACTACGAGCTCGTCCGCTCTCGCACTCAGAAGGGCGAAATTTCTCAAATTGTCACGCAGGTACCGATCGACGATCCGGGCGTGAAGCGAGTGTACTACCGACTAAAGAAGGTGACTCGTACGCTTGCCCAAAAGACTCAGAATGTCTGGCGTCTAAATTTTGAAAAATTGAAGCACTTGGATGAAATGTTCTTGAAAGCGGATTGGGGTACGAACGCGATCCCTTATCCCAGTTACAGCAGCAACAATATGTTCGAGTATTCTTCTGCCATTCCGGCGAAGATTCGCTCTCGCTTCGTGATGGAAAACTCGAAGCTCATCGTCGGCGCCATGGTGCAAGGAACAGTATGCATCGGCTCCGGTGCGACGTACGCCATTGCCGATCATTTCTGGGCTTGGTTTTTGAATCCGGATGTAGATCCTTCCGTCTTAAATCCGTCCCTCGGACTCGATTCCATCGCGAAGCTCGGAACGGCGCCCCAACCTTGGGTGCCCAAGACGAAGACCGGGGAAAAACTCTTGGCCCTTACGGAAAAGCTGGATCTCCGCCGAAAAGACCTGGCCACAAGGGTAGCCAGAGATTTTCGTCTCTTTCACAAATTCACCCACGGTGAGGATGGAAGCGATAGTCACCTTGCCGAGCTCATTATGGAGCTTCGCGAGCAGGAGCTCCCGACGGCGGAAATTCTTGGAACCATTTATCACCTTTTCAAGTCGGTTGAGGGCAATAAGGCCTACCAAAAAGCCTTCGAGCATGAGCTCCGTCTCACCTTGCGTTCGCAGGGAAAAACTGGACTTACATTGAATGATCTCTGGGCCGGCGACAAAGATCCTGTCTACCCGAAGGGTAATCCCAACGCTTGGCTCAGCATTACCCGGCACGGGAAGAGTGCGACGGTTCAGTTTGGACCTGAGGGCGGCTCTCCACAAAGTATCTGGGTGATGAGTTACTCCAACTTCGAGCGGCTCTATTACAATCTCGTCGTGCACTTCAAGGTCTGGGGAAGCTTGCCTCATAAGATGGCCACCTGGCGCCACATGAGCTACGTCCGACTTGAGGGCGAGGACCTTGCAATTTCCCTCTTGCCTATTGAACATCGACTTCAAGTTCGTGATTGGTTTTCGCACGGGCTCGGAGGAAAGTTCACTGCAATTCGTTACCCGCTTCAAAGCATCGAGGAGATGTGGGACGGATGGAAGCGCCTTGCTGCTCGCCCCGATGCGGAGCCCTCCCTTCATGGGGCTACTGCCGAGGAAACGGTTCACAAATTTGTCTCCGTGTTGCGAAAACGTTTCAAAGATGTTGCCACTGCGGGAGAGGTGGGCGTGAACCTTGTGACACCAGCGCAAGCAGAGTGGGAATGGAAAAAGGGAATTCTTGCTCTTCAAAACAAAAGCGAGAAACAGGATCAAGAGCCTTTCGCTCAGTTCTTGCCTGAAATCACCTATGTGCGGGTGCATGGGTCGAACAATGAGAGTTGGGTCTACACCCTTCTCGCGAACCGCGGGTACAAGAGCCACACTATCGTCATCGCTCAGAACCCGGAAAGAGAGCCCGAAACGGATACCATGTCCCTGTATCGCGGATTTGTTGGCGCCTACCCAGGGGTCTTTATGGATGTCGACGCTGAAAATAGAGATCGCTTTGCTCAAGATCTTCTTGGCATTCGCAGCGAACGAGACTGGGAAAAAGTGCGGGCATATTACGGAGTCTCACGTAATTCCGCGGAGCTTTGGAAGGCGTTCGATTGGTTCCAGAATTGGAAAAAGGCAGCTCACCCTGGAGTCGATCCGGTGGAGCAAGGTGTTTCCGACCTTAGCCAATACCAATTCTTTTACTAATCCCACGACACCTCAAGATCCTACATATCTTTTGGATCGAAATGATGGGGCCTGTTCGGAATGCAATACGGGTAGGGATCTCCAGGCTTCCAGCCGAACAGAAGTTTCGATTCTTTGTTGCAAGGGACAGTTTTCTCGTAGAATGTGCTTTCGTTGTCGCGCTAGAAAGTCCTGTAACTTCGATCGGTTGGTCGCGCGACAAACCCCATCATTTCGATCCAAGAGATGTGATCAATCATGAGGTGTCGTGGGATTATGAGGTTCCCGTTGACCTAACCCACTGCGTCATTTAGCGTTTCGAGAACTCTGGAGGGGTTCTTCTATCCACAGGAGAAGGCGCTGACATTTGAAGATGCTTTATTGAATGAGGAGAAAAAATGAAAATAATCATAACGTTAGGGTTTCTGATGGCGGCGAGCGCTCAAGCGGGCTCTCTGCAATGTAAGGACGTGGGAGGACAAAGGCTCGCCTATGCTCTATCCCAATCGGATGGAGGAGCTCAAATCGGGAGTAGCGAGAGTCTCAAACTGGATGGGGATGTGCTTATCAAAAAGAGCCCGCACTCACCTGATACCGATGTGATGACGGCGTCCTTTAGCGTCGCAGAGGAAGCATCCAAAGTTCTATTGAGGACCAAGGCGGATAACAAGAAGTTCGAATTGGTCGCGTTTGTGGCGAAGGCTACTGTCCGCCCATTGAGCGACGAGGAAGTACAGCCCTTGTATGAAGGATTGGTGACGTGCGAGCGTCGGACCTACAAAGGACCGCCCATTCCCTGAGCTAGTTGGACCAGACCTTTAAAAGTTTTTGCAAATCAAACTCAACCCTCACGGGCCGGTGATCGGAGGGTTGATGCTTGCGTTGGGCGAAGGTATTGGCCGATGGGTATTCCTGGCCGGTCCAATCATTGTGGTATTTATGAACCTTCGCGCTCTTCACTAGAGGAGCCGCGACATCATTGACCAAAATAATATCCATCTGGTCTTTGTGCGCGGGAAGCTCATGGTGCTGTTCATCGAGCGGGTGGTACGTGTGGGTGACACGATCATCGTCGTCTTGTTTCATCGGATTCGTTACCAAATCAAAGGCGTCCTTCATGTTTCCGTGATGCGGGTCTTTCAGTGGTGCGTACTCGGGCGCGGTGTTGGCATTGTTGTTCATGTCCCCGGCTAGCATGATGGGAACACCTGGATAAAGTTTCTCGTAATAGGCTTTCAGATCGGTCAAGGCATGACCTTGCCCTTCGCGAATGAGGTAGGACTCAGGGTCCCCTTCAATTTCCGTGCGCTTCGATTTTGAATGGGTGTTCAGGATGATGAAAAGCGGTTTTGGATTTCCAGGCCTTCGAGCGATCAATGCGGTTGCATCTCGTGAAAATACCTTGTCTCGCTCGGGATACGCGTCGCTATGCCAAGGCATGTTCTGGTGCGAAACGTACTCGTACTCCAGGCCTAAGTCCGCCCGGATCATAACCGCGACATCAATGCCGCGAGAATCATTCGCTTCGATGAGAAGACCAATATATTTTCGCCCAAGAAGGTCTTCGTGGGCCTTCATGAAATTGTCGAGCGTCTCTTGATCTTCTACTTCTTGCAAAAAGATGATGTCGGAAGTGAGCTCGCGGAGAGTCTCTGCCGTCTTTTTGATCGCTTCCTTGTCTTTTTCTCGAATTTCATCTTTCTGCACGCGTTTTCCGGTCTTGGCATCGGGCTCGAATCGTCCCACATGCATTGCCAGGTTCAATACGTTGAAGGTGGAAACGGTCAGATTCTCTTGCTTTGCAAATGCTTCAAATTCCGTCTGATGATTCGCCGACGCCTGAACATGAACTACTTTCGCGGGTTCTGGAATATTGTGGTTCGGGACATAGGGGGTCGGATTAAGGGCGGAGTGAAGGAATCCGGCCGCCACCACGGCATTCGCCCCCACCTTCCTGCAAAATTCAGGTAGGGAGAAAGCCGGCTGGACAAGAGCCAGTAGGAGAATGATTAAAAACCCTTTCACGCTGTGTTGGGAAAATGCAAAGTTTGAACCGTCTCCTTCGTGCGGAGCGACTTAGGAGTGTGAAGAGGTATTGGTGAAGACTAAGGCGTATTCTGTGACAATTTACGTCTCACTTCAGCTTCGATTGAAAAGCTCAGTGAGATAGTAATCTTGAAATTGTTCGTAAAGACGTCCGGGAACACCGTGACTTCCCATGATGCTACTGGGAATGAGACTTGGTCCTGCCGACACCTTGGTATCGATGTGGCTGCGGCCCAGAAGGCAATGGCCGAGCTCGTGAAAAAGCATCATCTCCTTCGTCGATTCAGGGGAAGCTCCCCATGCGGCACGATTGATCTCCACGTGAGGGGTTTGAAGCCAGGCCTCTTCACAGACCCCCAGGTGTTTTCCTTGGAGGTTACCGTAAGTGACATTTACGCTTGCGGAAAGATCCCTTCCGTTTTGCTTTGAGTAGGCGAGGAATCGATTGAGATAAGGGGTAAACTCTTCCTTTTCTTCAAGCGTAGGAGCTCTTCCGCAACCCAATAGCAGGAATAACACCCCAATGAATAGAAAACGCTTGTGCATCCCCCTCCTCCCAACCTTTAACGGCTAGCACGGAGGATAGGGGTCGGCTATCTGCGGTGAGCCACGAAATTTAGCGGCATCAAGGAGGAAGCAAGAAGGGCTCGCCTTAGAGGAGGAAAAGCGCTGATCCCTACCAGGGTCGAATTCCAAAGAGCGTGAAGAAAAAGTCTCGGCCGGGAATAAATTTTCTCCCCCTTCACTTGGGCCTGCGCCATTCGCTTTATCTCTTTTCTCAAATCCAAAACACTCGGTGAGGGCCGCATTTCAATGTCACTGAACCCGGCCTTATGGAGAAGCCTCCGGTACTCCCAGGAATAGTAGATATGCTCGTTTCCGCCGTAATGGCCCATTCGCGTGGGCTCCTCCTTGAGCATTCGAAAGAACCAGGATTTTGTTCGAAAGGGTTTTAGAACGGGTTCGTTCAAAAATATTCTTCCATTTCGTTTAAGACGCTGGTGACAGAGCTCTAAAACTTCGAGAGGGGAATCACAGTGGTGAAAACTAGAGTTAAAAACGATGAGATCGAAATCTTCGTCGGGAATTTGGTTCATTGCCTCGGCAGGTCCTTGAAAAACTCTTAAAGGCAACCCCACGTGAGCGGAAATACCCTCCAAAAGCAAGCATGCGCTCAAAGAGGGCTCGAGCCCCGAAACGGAGTGCCTCAGGGAAGCCATGTAGAGCGTTGATCTCCCGCTACCGAATCCAATGTCGAGGATTTTAAGTGGGCTCTGTACGTTGCGAAGAAAAACACTCAAGTCTTTCAATTCGTCATCGAGTCCGTTTTTGTAGAAATCTTCGGGCTGACGAATCTTCCGTTGAAGTTTCTTTAGTTTTTCCTCGGAGCGGTCCTCACCTTTATCGTGAATTTCAAGCTCTGCGGCTAACCCGCGGGATTTTTCGAATTCCAAATGAATCATCAAGGGCGAGCAATATCACATCGCCTGCTTCTTGAGGAGTTTCAGAGCCGTTCCGTTCAAGTTCTTTACGATGTTCTTAAGCTTGGGCCCGAGCTTTTGCATGGTCTGCATAAAACACTGACCAATGGACATTTTCTTTCCGCCGCGGCTTTTCCCGCCGCTCGCTTTACTAACGGCACCCATCATCTGAGTAGGTTGTTTATCCGATTGTTGGGCGCCTTTCGCACAACTCTTTTGGACGAGCATTCCGAAAAGCGCCTCGCCGAAAGCTTGTTTGCTTTGAGGGTTTTGCTGAAGCTGACCCTTGTACTGATTCAATAAATTCATCATTTGCCCGTCTTGTGGCGTAGATCCTCCCTTAAATCCTTGAATAAGACTCAATAGCCTCGCCAGAGTATTTCTTCCTTCCTGGGGATTGATCTGATCCGGGGAATAACCGGGGGGCAATTGGCACTGAGT
>JAHFAF010000245.1 GCA_023250715.1 Pseudobdellovibrionaceae bacterium
CGAGTATGCGTTTGAGGTCGAAAAAACGGCGAATCGCACGGAAATTAAAGCTGCCATTGAAAAGCTGTTCGGTGTGAAGGTTATTAGAGTCAACACACTCATTGCCAGAAAACAGCCCCGGCGCCTCGGAAAAGGTGCTAGCAAGCGGCGTCTTTGGAAGAAAGCCATCGTGAAATTGAAGGAGGGTGACAAGTTCGAATTTGTCGCTAGTTAATCATGCCGATTAAAGAGTTTAATCCTACAACCCCTTCTCGACGTCTTTTCTCACAGATAGATTTCTCAGATCTTAGTAAGAAAAAGCCGCTTAAGAGATTGGTCGAAGCAAAGCCTGCAACCGGAGGAAGAAATTCCTATGGTTGCATCACCTCTCGTTTCCGAGGGGGCGGTCATAAGAGAAAATACCGTCTTATCGATTTCCGCCGCGATAAGAAGGAAATTCAAGGAAAAGTAGTTTCTTTGGAATACGATCCGAATCGCTCCGCGCGCATCGCTCTTCTTAGCTATAGAGACGGCGAAAAGCGTTACATTATCGCCCCGCTTGGACTCAAAGTGGGGGACGCTGTCGTCGCCTCTGAAGGCGCGGACATTCAGATTGGCAATGCGCTTCCTCTTAGAAAGATTCCTGCCGGTACCACGATTCACAACATCGAAGTGAAGGTGGGCGCGGGCGGAAAGCTTGCGAGAAGCGCCGGTGCCATGGTCCAGCTCGTGGGCTTCGACAAGGGCTATGCCCAGCTTCGTATGCCGTCGGGTGAGATACGCATCGTGAATGAAAATTGTTGGGCCACGATTGGCCAGGTAGGAAATCTCGACCACGAAAACGTCGTGATCGGAAAAGCGGGAAGAAACCGCTGGTTGGGTTTCCGGCCTCACAATCGCGGCGTCGCCATGAACCCGGTCGATCACCCACTTGGTGGTGGGGAAGGAAAATCGTCCGGCGGACGTCATCCTGTCTCTCCTTGGGGTTGGAAAACTAAGGGTAAGAAGACTCGCAATAGCAAGCGCACTAATCGCTTCATTATTAGGAGAAGGAAATAATGTCCCGCTCAATTAAAAAAGGTCCCTTCGTGGACGCGCACCTTCTTAGAAAAGCGGAAGCAGCGCAGGCCGTCTCCGATAAGAAGCCTTTGAAGACCTGGTCTCGTCGCTCGACCGTGGTACCTGAGATGCTTGGCCTTACGCTTGCGGTGCACAACGGAAAGAAGTTTGTCCCGGTGTTCGTGTCCGAAAATATGGTCGGACACAAGTTGGGTGAATTCGCCCCAACCCGTACTTTTCACGCCCATTCGGGGGATAGAAAAGCAACGGTAGAGGAGAAGTGATTTATGGAAGTTAAGGCAAGTCTCCGATACGCCCGAATTACTCCTCGTAAGATGCGCTTAGTGGCGAATCTCGCAAAGGGGCTTCCGGTGGAGAAAGCGTCTTACCAGCTGAACTTCTGCCAGAAGAGAGGCGGAAAGCTCATGTCGACGCTTTTGGATTCGGCAATCGCGAACGCCAAGGAAAAGGGCGGCATTGATATGGAGAACCTCTTCGTCAAGCGCGTGATGGTGGATGACGGCCCAATTCTCAAGCGATTCATGCCGCGCTCGATGGGCAGAGCTTTTAAGATTTTGAAAAAAATGAGTCATGTAACGATTATTTTGGACGAGGCTAGATAATGGGTCAGAAAACACATCCCATTGGTTTCCGATTGGGCGTGAATAAAACGTGGAGTTCACGTTGGTTTAGCGTGCGCGAGTACGTAGCGTTCCTACACGAAGACTTGAAGCTCCGTGATTACTTGAAAAAGCGTCTTCGACACGCAGGCGTATCCAAGATTGATATCGAGCGGGTGGCCAATAAGGCCAAGATCAATATTTCTACGGCTCGACCGGGAATCGTGATCGGAAAAAAAGGAACCGGCATCGATCAACTCCGCCAGGAAGTTCAAAAGCTCTCCAAAGGTGAAGTGTTCATCAATATTCTCGAAGTGAGAAAGGCCGAGGCCGACGCGCAGCTAATCGCCGAGAACATCGCGGATCAACTCGAGCGTCGAGTTGCCTTCCGGCGGGCCATGAAGAAGGCAATGAGCCAAGCTTTTAAGTTCGGAGTCAGCGGAATCAAAATTCAGTGCGCAGGCCGCTTGGCCGGATCGGAAATTGCGCGCACGGAGCGATACGCGGAAGGAAGCGTCCCTCTTCACACCCTTCGTGCCGACATTGATTATGGATTTGCCGAGGCCCTTACCACCTATGGTCAGATTGGGGTGAAAGTTTGGGTCTATAAAGGTGAAGTGATTGGAAGCCGCGGTAAACAACGGCAACTTGGGGCTACACCACAGCCGCAAGACCAGCAAACAGCTCCGGCACCGGTACAATGATGAAGACGGATAAAGTATTATGTTAAGCCCAAAGAGAGTTAAATACCGCCGCGTACAAAAAGGCCGCATGCGAGGCAAGGCCTACCGAGGTTCTGATTTGAGCTTTGGTGAGTTTGGTCTTCAGGCTTTGGAATGTGGCCGCGTTACCGCAAGGCAGATTGAAGCCAGCCGCGTAGCAATTGCCCGCCACGCGAAGAAGGTGGGCAAGATGTTCATTCGCATCTTCCCCGATAAACCAATTTCCCGGAAACCAGCTGAAACCCGCATGGGCGGAGGAAAAGGAGCGCCGGAATATTGGGTTGCGGTGATTAAGCCCGGACGCATTTTGTTTGAAATGGAAGGGGTCACGAAAGAAGTGGCCGATGAAGCGTTGACCTTGGCGGCACACAAATTACCGATTCGTACCAAAATCATTCAGCGCGGAGTGACGTTGTAATGGAAGCGCAAGAATTACGTCAGTTTAATGTGGAAGAGCTAAAGTCCCGAGTCCGCCAATGGCGGGATGAGCTTTTTCGCGCGAAGTTTAAGGCCCAGAGTTCCGAGGCGAAAGACACGAGCATTTTTAGAAAGCTCCGCCAAGACATCGCCCGGGGCGAGACGATTTTGAATGAGAAATTGCGGGCGGTAGCTTCCGGAACTTTGACGGAAGTGAAAGCCCCGGCTCCGGTCGAGGACAAACCGGTAACGAAAGAAGCCGCTGCCCCGACGGAAAAAAAGACGACGGCCAAAAAGGCTAAGCCGGCTGCCAAAAAAGCTAAGGCTAAGGAGTAAGATTCGATGGCGACCCCAGAAGGTAAAAACGTCACGGCCAAGCCCGCCCAGGAACGGACAAGGAAACACTTGATCCGAGGTGTGGTGGTCAGCGACAAGATGCACAAGACTCGTGTCATCGAGATCAAGCGCACGCTAAGGCACCGCCTTTATCAAAAGGGCCTCATCCGCGAAAAGCGGCTCTTCATTCACGATGAAAAGAATGAGAGCAAGGTCGGAGACAAAGTTCTTGCAGTGGCTACCCGCCCTCTTTCTCGTCACAAGAATCACAGTCTTTATAAGATTGTCGAAAAGCGAGTAGAAGGATGATTCAGAATTACACCTATTTAAATGTGGCGGATAACTCAGGCGCCCGCGAGGTAATGTGCTTCAAAGTATTGGGAGGCAGTCGGCGCCGGTACGCCGGAATTGGCGATATTATTGTCGTCACCGTGAAGGAAGCTCTTCCCACTTCGAAAATAAAAAAGGGATCGGTCAACAAGGCTGTGGTCGTTCGGACCAAGAAAGAAGTTTTGCGTCCGGATGGCTCCTACATTCGTTTCGATGATAATGCTGCGGTCCTTCTGAATAACAACATGGAGCCAGTAGGTACTCGTATCTTCGGACCTGTTGCCAGAGAGCTCCGGGTGGCCTCGAAAGAAGGCTTCATGAAGATCATTTCCCTCGCCCCGGAGGTTTTGTAATGGTGCACACGGTTTTCCATTTGAAGAAAAAGGACCTCGTCCAGGTGATGGTCGGCAAGGAAAAGGGCAAGACCGGAAAAGTCCTGCGGATCAATCAAAAGAAGGGGCGCGTTTACGTCGAAAAGTTGAGCATGGTAAAGCGGCACACGAAACCCACCGGCCAAAAGCCGGGAGGAATCATTGAGGCCGAGGGCAGCATCGCCGCTAGCAATATTTTGCTCTATTGCGATAAGTGTGGACGGGGGGTCCGGGTCGCCTATTCGCGCTTGGAAAGTGGCAAGAAGGTCCGGTCGTGCCGGAAATGTAAGACTCAGATAGATAAGTGAGGCTTTAAGTGAAACCCAGGCTTCTAGAACATTTTAATAAGAAGGTGGTTCCGGAGTTGATGAAAGAGTTCAACTACAAGAACCCCATGCAAGTGCCGAAGCTCAAGAAGATCGTCATTAGCATGTGCTTGAAGGAAGCAACCTCAGACATGAAAGTGATGGACCGCGCGTTTGAAGAGATCGGCTCCATTACCGGCCAAAAGCCGAAGTTAACGCGCTCCAAGAAGGCGATCGCGGCCTTCAAGCTCCGCGAAGGGATGCCCTTGGGTGCCGTGACGACCCTTCGTCACCATCGAATGTATGAATTTTTGGACCGATTTACAAACGTCGCCCTCCCACGTGTTCGTGACTTTCGTGGGCTTCCCACCAACGGTTTTGATGGGGCTGGAAACTACTCTATGGGCGTGAAAGAACAGATCATTTTCCCAGAAATTAATTACGAGAAGGTGGATAAAATTCGTGGTATGAATGTCATTTTTGTAACCACCGCCAAAAGTGACAAGGAAGGCTTCCAGCTTTTGGATAAGTTGGGCATTCCCTTTAGAAAAAAGTGAGTTCGGATGGCTAAGACATCAATGCGAGTGAAGGCTCTTAGAAAGCCTAAGTTCAAAGTTCGGAAATATAATCGTTGTCCCCGTTGCGGACGTTCTCGAGCGTTTCTTCGAAAGTTCGCTCTGTGCCGTCTTTGTTTCCGGAAGCTTGCATTAGATGGAATGCTACCCGGTGTAATTAAAGCGAGTTGGTGATTTTCATATGATAACAACGGATCCTATAGCCGATCTTTTGACCCGAGTTCGAAACGCGACTAAATCGCGCCAACGGAAAGTGGACATGCCGCCTAGTAATCTCAAAGTATCCGTCGTGGACCTTTGGAAGAAGGCAGGGTTCATCCGGAATTACAAGTTGTACCGGCAGGACGACCAAGGAGTGCTTCGCATTTACTTGAAGTACGTCGGAAAAAATCGCCCGGTCATTCACGGTTTGAAAAAAATAAGTAAGGCAAGCCGGCGTGTTTATGCCCCTTACCATAAACTCCCCAAGGTATTGGGGGGCATTGGAATGGCGGTCATCTCTACTTCTAAGGGAGTATTGACCGATGAAGGGGCCCGCGAGAATAAAGTCGGCGGCGAAGTCCTTTGTACAATTTGGTGATGTATGTCGAGAGTAGGAAAAAAACCCATCAAGATCCCAAGTGGCGTGAAGGTGAGCTATGCCGCGCCCAATGTCGAAGTGAACGGCAAAGGGGGAAAGCTCACTAAGAAACTTGCCTCGTCCATCAAGGTCGAAGTGAAGGGCGATGAGGCCCTAGTTGTAAACACTTCCGCTGATCCCGACATGAAGTCCCTGCATGGCCTGAGTCGAACACTCGTTTCGAATATGATTGTCGGCGTGACGGACGGGTACACACGAGGGCTTGAATTGCAAGGCGTAGGATATAGAGCCCAAGCCGCGGGAAACAAACTGACCATGTCCCTTGGCTTTTCACATCCTGTAGAATTTCCATTACCGACGGGAATCACAGCTGCAGTCGAGGCCAACACCAAGATTACGTTAAAGGGCGCGGATAAAGAGCTTCTCGGTTTGACAGCAGCCAAGCTACGAAAAGTTCGTCCACCCGAGCCCTATAAGGGCAAGGGGATTCGGTACACTGGCGAAGTCATCACGCTCAAGCAGGGTAAGACCGCTGGAGCAGGAGGCGGCAAATAATGGCAAGTAAGATTCGCCCGAGCACTAACCCTCGCCAAACCATCCGGCTGAATAAGAAATCCCGGATTAAAAAGAAGATCGATCGCCACAAGGGTGAAATCGCGAGATTGGTCGTCTACCGCAGCAACAAGTTCTTGTACGCTCAAGTCGTGGACGACTTGAAGGCGAACACCTTGGCTCAGGGAGACACTCAGGAAGACACCTTCAAACAGTTTAGTTCTCGGAAAAATTTAGAGGCCGCGAAGGCGCTCGGAAAGCTCGTTGGGCAACGGGCTTTAGAAAAGAAAATTGATCGGGTCCTATTTGACCGAAATGGTTACGACTACCACGGGCGCGTTAAGGCGCTGGCGGACGGTGCAAGAGAGGCAGGGCTTAAGTTCTAATGGCTTTAGTATCAAAAAAAATTAATCCCAACGAGCTCGAGCTAGCGGAACGTATCGTTTACATCAACCGTGTCGCCAAAGTGGTAAAGGGCGGGCGGCGATTTAGTTTCAGCGTGATTGTGGTCGTTGGTGACACCCAAGGGACCGTCGGAATTGGATTAGGCAAAGCGCGTGAAGTTCCGGAGGCCATTCGCAAAGCGGGAGAATCCGCCCGTAAAAACCTTTTTAAGACTCCCCTTACCGGTGGCACCTTCCCTCATGAAACGATGGGAAAGTTCGGCGCGGCCTCAGTTCTTTTGATGCCGGCCTCTGAAGGAACGGGCATTATCGCTGGTGGTGCATGTAGAGCGGTATTGGAAATGGCCGGAATTCGAAATGCATTGACGAAATCTTTCGGGACCACCAATCCCCATAACCTCGTTCGTGCCACAATCAACGGTTTACGTGGTCTGCGTAACCCGGAGCAAGTGATGCGGGAAC
>JAHFAF010000246.1 GCA_023250715.1 Pseudobdellovibrionaceae bacterium
TCCTTCCGCATTGGGACCTTTCAAATAAGCCTGCTGCGACCATGTACTCCCCGAACGAAAAAATATGTACGCCGCCCCAGAGGAAACCGCTGAATTATCCGCGCTCGCGGTCGTACCATTAGTGATTGTCGTTTGGTTACTGTCTTCTAAGTAAGACCCCACGATAGCGGAATCGCCGCTAATCGAAACGCGTAAGCCAAAACGATCTCCTCCTTCCGTATTAGGCGCTTTGACATAAGCTTGCTGCGCCCAGGTCGAACCCGAGCGAAGGAATATGTAAGCGGCTCCCGAAGAAAGAGCGGAATTATTTGCGCTCGCGGTCGTACCATTGGTAATCGTCGTTTGATTGCTGTCTTCACCATCGGCTCCCACGATGGCAGTATCACTGCTTACGGAAACGCTACGGCCAAAAGCATCATTCGTCTGCGCATTAGGCGCTTTAATATAAGCTTGCGGCGACCAGGTCGAACCCGAACGGGTAAACACATAGACTGCCCCCGCATCGCTTGTTGAATTATCCGCGCTTGCAGTTGAGCCATTCGTAATCGTCGTTTGGTTGCTAGCTTCAGAATATGCACCAACGATTGCGGTGTCGCTACTAACGGAAACACTTGAGCCAAAACGATCTCCCGCTTCTGCATTCGGTGCTTTAATATATGCCTGCTGTGCCCACGTGCTCCCCGAGCGCTTAAACACATAGGCTGCCCCCGCATCGGTTGCTGAATTATCCGAGCTTGCGCCCGAGCCATTGGTAATCGTTGTTTGGCTGCTCGATTCCGCATAGGCCCCCACGATAGCGGTATCACCGCTGATCGAAACGGAAGCTCCAAACAAGTCATCGGTATTCGCATTGGAGGGTTTTACGTAAGCCTGCTGTGACCATTGTACCGCCGATACGACCCACCCATCCCCATTCGCCTCCGTGCTGGTATTCCCGGCAGCATCAACGGCGCGGACACTTGCATAGTAAGTATTCCCATTGGAAAGCGTTAGGCTTCCGACTGTCGTAGAAAGAACATTGCCGACACTTGTCCAGTTCTGAAGATCCGTTCCTCCGGACGTCGAGCCGATGGCCACCTCATACGCCGATAATCCTGAGCCGGCGTCGGTGCTAGCCGTCCAGGTGATCGTAGGTGAGTCCGTAAGACTGGTGCTGGTTGTGCCGTCGCTAAGACTTCCCGGAATGGTAGGAGCAATGTTGTCATGAATGATCGTATCATTCGCGCAGCTGCTACTTCCTGCCGCATTTCGGTAGGCGACATACACGGTAGCCGTTGCATTAGTCTGCGCAAGCGTCCACGCTTTCGACGTGGCATAAGTTTCCCAACTCCCGCCCGATCCACAGCCGGCAGTATCGGTGACATACATTTCAATGGCGTGCACGGCACTCAAAGCGAGTGTCACCGAAGCGGAGGTTGTGTAGGTCGCCCCCACACCGATGCTTATCGTCGGTGAGGTGGGTGCCGTCGTCGAGACGAGCCACCCATCGCCGTTTCTAGCGGATCCAATATTCCCTGCATTATCGACGGCGCGAATGCTCGCGTAGTACGTGTTACCATCGGTAAGGCTCAATCCACTCACCGTGGTGGAGACTCCACTTCCCGCGCTCGCCCAATTCAAAATATCTGTGGCCCCAGCGGTTGTCCCAATGGCGACCTGGTAGGATGCAACCCCCGAGCCAGCATCGGTACTGGCCGCCCAGGAAATAAGTGGAGAGGAGGAGAGACTCGAGCCGCTGCTACCGTCATCCACGCTAGCCGATGTGGATGGCGCCGTATTATCGTGCAAAATAGTATCGTTCGCGCACGAGCTACTTCCTGCCGCATTTCGGTAGGCGACATACACGGTAGCCGTTGCATTAGTCTGCGCAAGCGTCCACGCTTTCGACGTGGCATAAGTTTCCCAACTCCCGCCCGATCCACAGCCGGCAGTATCGGTGACATACATTTCAATGGCGTGCACGGCACTCAAGGTGAGAGTCACCGACGTGGAAGTAGCGTAAGCCGCACCACTACTAATGCTAATCGTCGGCGAGCTGGGAACTGCGGTCGCAACAATCCACCCATCGCCATTTCTTGCGGATCCAATATTTCCTGCATTATCGACGGCGCGAATGCTCGCGTAGTACGTGTTACCATCGGTAAGGCTCAATCCACTCACCGTGGTGGAAGCTCCACTTCCCGCGCTCGCCCAATTCAAAATATCTGTGGCCCCAGCGGTCGTCCCAATGGCGACCTGGTAGGATGCAACCCCCGAGCCGGCATCGGTACTGGCCGCCCAGGAAATAAGTGGAGAGGAGGAGAGACTCGAGCCGCTGCTACCGTCATCCACGCTAGCCGATGTGGATGGCGCCGTATTATCGTGCAAAATAGTATCATTCACGCAACTGCTTTCTCCCGCGCTGTTTCGATATTTTACGTATACGGTGGCCGTCGCATTGGTCTGGGCAAGGATCCAATCTTTCGAGGTGGCATATGTTTCCCAACTCCCGCCCGATCCGCAGCCGGCAGTATCGGTGACATACATCTGAAACGCATCTACCGCGCTCAAGGTCAACGTGGCCGAAGTCGTCAGAGTGAAACTATCGCCGCTGTTAACGACGATGCCAGGAGAGGTGGGAGCGACACCACTGGATACCGCCCACCCGTCGCCTGGTGTGGCGGTGCCAATATTCCCCGCATTATCGACCGCTCGAATAGACGCATAATAGGAATTGCCATTACTCAAATTAATTCCCGTCACTACCGCGGAAGAGCCACTTACGGTATTCCCCCAAGGGGAAACGTCGGTAGCGCCCGGGCTCGTCCCCACGGCAACCTGGTAAAAGGCAATCCCAGAAGCGTTATCGGAGCAAGCAGTCCAGGTAGTACTCGGAGAAGAAGTAAGTAAAGCGCTTGTAGAGCCATCATCCACCAGCGAGGAAGCGGTAGGGCCGGTGTCGTCATGAATAATTGTTCCACTCGCGCAATTGCTTTCTCCTACGCTATTTCTAAATTTTACATACACCGTGGCAGTGTCGTTTGTTTGCAAAAGCGTCCAGCTCTTACTCGTGGCATAGCTCTCCCACGTTCCATCCGCCCCACAAGCAGCGGTGTTGGTCACATACATTTCAGTGGCATTCATAGCCCCCACCGTAAGAGTGACCGCGCGCGAGGTTGTGAAGGGTGCAGAAGAGTTGATGGTTATTTCTGCTGCGCTTGGTACTGACGTACTATCCACCGGAGAAAAAGGAACGCTCCCGAAATTCAATGAACAAGAGACAAGCACGCCCAGGCTCAACAGGGTAAAACACGCCTTGATAAACACGCGTACCATCTCGATAACTTATCGGTCTTATTCATAAAAACATGAGTACTCTGTAGATGAGGGAAAAGGTCATCCCCCGTAGCGAATCCGTCGAAAAGACTAATGGAGGACTCTCATTTTGGCGCAAGTGCGACATTCGAAAGATCAAGGCCATCGAGCCTTTTTCTTTCTTTTGCTTTTCTATTTCCTGAGAGTCCCGATCGCCCATGCCGATCAGGTGGAAATCCAGTGGGAACATCAAGAGGGGGCGAACGAGTACGACCTCGAAATCGAAACAGGTCACAAGGTCGTTTTTCAGCAACGATTTCCGTCGAAGACAACGAGTTGGAGCGGCGCGCTTCCCTTCGGAAGCTACCTTTATCGCATCCGGGCCATCAACCAAGATGGCGTTACCGGCCCGTGGAGTGAACCCATTCCCTTCTTGGCGACTCCGAATACCCCGCAACCGCTCTATCCTCCGGATAAAACGACGGTCATCTACAAGCCCGATGTAGCGGTGACTCTGAAATGGAGTAAGGTGTCCGGCATTAGTCAGTTTCTCTTGTTACTGAACGGGGCTTCTTCCGCGGAGATCAGAAAGATCGTGACAGGCAATGAAGTCGAGATCCCCTCTCTGCGTCCAGATGATTATACGTGGACAGTTACCCCCATTCTGAGAATCCGAGTGAAAACGGGACAGCAAGCCCAATCCCAAATCGTGGAAGCCAAGGCAAGCGAGCCGGCCAATTTTCGCTTGAGGGTGGTCAAAGACTCTTTGAATCCTTTGTCCGAGCTTCCGATCCGGAAAATTAGTTTGAATTTCTCGGCGGGAATCGAAGCGGGAACGAGTTATGTCTTCCCCATGTTCGCGATGAAGGCAGCACTAGAAAAAGGCTTCGCCCTGGGCCTGCGGTATGCCTATGGCCGGTCTTCTGTGGGCGCGGCGAGTTTGCGGTATCAAAGCCTGCGCTTGAACGCCAGTTACTATTTCAGTGAAAAACATTTTTCCGGCATTTTCGCTCAGCTGGGCGCGGGTGCCGATTTTTTCTCGGCGGCGACTGCAACGGCCGAAGAGGGTGGCCGGCTCAGTAAAGCCGTCGATTTAGCGCTGGGCTGGCAGTGGAAGCCTTCGTCATCGGGGCTGAACTTGGCGATTTCCTTAGGCGGACAATATGCCACGCGACCGGATATCAATATTGTGGATGTGCAATTTAGCGGGCTACTGCCTCTTGCAACTCTTCTTCTCGGATATGCTTTTTAACCTGAAGAGTCGGACTATTTTCTAGGAAGGACTCGAACCCGGCTGTTGGGAGCGGAAATGATGGAGGCCGCTCGCACTTCGAAAGAAGAAGGCCTGCTCGACACATCCGATCCCCCCGACGTTGAAATCGTTCGAACACGCCAATAATAATGACCGGGAGAGAGCGAGAGCAGGAACTTTCCCGAGAGAGAAGACTCGGTAGACTGAAGTGTCGTCCTGGATTTGAAGTTAGCGTCCTTTGATAAATCGATCGCGTAAGAATTCTTTCCCTCTTGTTTCGGCTTTGAATCGCGCCAGGAGAAATCGGCGGGAGTGCTCGCCTGCCCTCGGAAAAATTCCCAACCCTCGCGAGGGACCAAAAGACTGATCGTGTGCGGAATCTTCTCGACTGGCCGAGCTGTAACCCGTTTCACGGGCTCGGGGTTAGAGCGGTCCACCCAAAACTCCCTAATCTCACTCGGCTTATCCCCTACTCGAATTCGCCAGAAGTAATGCCCCACCGGAAAAGCCTTGCGGACTTCGCGACTTTCAGAATCCGGAATGACTTGGGTCCAGGTCTTATCCGAGGGAAACGCCGGTTCCGATGATGTCTCAAACATTTGCCCAGCAGAAAGGGGTTCTGTTACGGGCAGGCCCGTGGAAAGGCTTACTTCCCACCGAAATGGGATCGCAGGGGAAAGAGTCTCATTAGTTTGAAAATGCATCGATGGAGAGGGTTCGATCAAATCGGCCCTATAATTGGGACGACTCTCCGTCTTGGCGGGCAATGCCTGCTCGGCGGTTTGAAGGCGGGAGAAAAAAGTACCCTCTGGCATCCGAATTAAGATCTGGTAAATCAAAAATGTGCCGAGACCGACGAAGAACAGCCCCGCCGTTCCCAGTGAGCCCCCTTTTCCATGCTCCGCCCGAGACCGTTTGCTCGCTGAAAATGCAAATACGCATTCCGTAATGTGATGACTAACGGTGTAGTCGATGAGAATTCCCGCGAGCAATATCCCCGCGAAGGAGGAAAGCAAAAGATTCAAATCGAACGCGGGCCTTCCAGGATCAAGCATGGCCAGTACTGCCGCAACTGCAGGAGCAACGATGAGAAGAAAGTAATATTTGCGCAGGCGACGCTTTAAAGAATAAAGCTCGCCACCCGCGGTATCTCGAATACTAGAGCTCCCGAGCCACAGGCAGGGATAAACGGCGTGCAGCGCCACGAGCTGTGTAAGAAGGACCGAAACACTCAGGGCGATAAGGGCCGAAAACCCGCAAACGAAAATGGGGTGTAATAGTTCCGCCGGATTCATGTTGAGGATTCCTTCGGATTGCCAGCCGAAGGAAAGAACGTGTCCGGGTAACCACAGAAAACAAAATACTAAGAAACTGAATCTGGAAACACGTAAGGCTCGATTTCTAGTCTGCGGCCCCGCCTCCGCGTTTTCGAAGGCTTTTACTGGATGAAAGCAATAATCCATGAGCGGGGTCAGCCAGAACATCCAGGCAATGGACAGGGCAAAATAGATAAAAGCGAAAGGATAAAAGCCACCCCAGAGCGCAATGGAATCTATCGATCCGGAAAGATAAACCGCGCAAACGAAACTGGCCGCCACCTGGGGCAAAAACCAACATAGAGTCATGGCGAGCCAAGGAAAGCGCATGGCGAGGATTAGCCCCCAACCCGAGCGCGGATAAGATTTAAGGATATCGCGAATCTCTCGACACCCATCGAATGCCTGAGCGAGAGCGGCCGCGGACTGGAATCGTCGATCGGGATTCGCGGCTAGGCACTTATGAATGATCAGACGGATTCCCACGTCGACAGAGTTCCAGACTTCCGGCGAGATACTTGTTGGCGTTTGTACCGTCGGAGCTTTTAGCAAAGCGGTAAGTTGACGGGATGCCGATTCATCGCGGAAGGACGGCGCGAGCTCTTGCCAGAGAAGCTCCCGGACTAGAAGACCCAGGCTGTATAAATCCGCGCGATGGTCCACGCTTTTCATCGCTTTGACAATATCTTTGGCCTTGAACAACTTCTCGTGCTCAGGAGCCATCCATTGGGGCGTGCCCCCCAGTACCAAATTTTGACTGGGCTCCGGAGTCAGATAGGTCACTGAAATCCCGAAGTCGGTTAAAAGGGGCCGGCCGTTTTGACTCATCAAAACATTGCTGGGCTTCA
>JAHFAF010000247.1 GCA_023250715.1 Pseudobdellovibrionaceae bacterium
AATAATTGCCTGCCGCCAAACTCTGGGAAAAACAACAGCAAGGGCCACCAGCGCCGTTGCAAAAACACCAAACGGGGAAAAGAGATAGTCCTTTGCGAGAATCAGAAGGGCGATTGCGATGGTCAGTACAATTCTTTGTACACTGTTCTTTTGACGATCTGGAGAGTTCCAAAGGTACTCAAGTAAATTTCTCAGGTTGACAGAGCGTTGACTCAATCGCCAAGAGGGGGCGCTGAAGGCTACCAAACTTGTCGTCACAATCAAGCAACCATTTGCCCAAGTAAGGGCGGAGGGGTTCACAAAAAGACGGAGGTAAAAATAGCGGCTGAAACTTCCCAATGTCTGGAGCAGCGGCCACAGATTCTTGAAAGTGCCATGTTTAACGAGGTCGGTGAGCGCGACCACTAAGAAATAGCAAACGGTGCTCATTAGGAAAATAGTTAAATTGACGGACAGAGCGAGGAAAAGGACCTTCTGGCGAGAAATGGGCATGCCGAGAATCCAATTCAGATTCTTCGGCAAACATTGACTCGCTTGGTACAAAGCGATTGCGATCCAGATGAGTCCTAAAGCGATGTAAGAGGCAAAGGTGGATTGATTAAAAAGAAACTGCTGCATCGCGATCAGTCCGGCGACCGACATCAGACACAAGATCCCCATGTTCTTGGAAGCCTGTCTTACGAAGAGGAGATAGAGAGCCTGCATCTTATTTCCACCGATTCCTGGTCAAGTAGATGAAGATTTCCTCAATGGTGATGCCACGCATGTCTTTCATTTTCTCGATATTCGAGTACTTCTTCGCCGTTGCAATGGGGATGACGTGCGAGCTCGAGCCATCCGAGTTGATGGTGACTTCCGAGCAATCGGCATCCGCAAAGATGGGATCTTGAACGTTCGGCATGCGTCGAATCTTCACAAAGTTGCTGGATATCTCATTCACCAAACAGTTCAATTTCACTTGGCCTTCGTGAAGAAGTAATACTTGTTTAGCAAAGTGCTGAACTTCGTAAATGATGTTGGTCGCCATGAGCACAGTGCCGCCTTGCTTGGTGAAATTTCCCAAGTAGTGCATGAAAAAACTGCGTGCGTTTGCATCCATTACGGAAGTGATTTCATCTAGGAGCAAGAGCTTCGGATGGCTAGCAAGAGCTGCCGAAAATGCCACCTGCATTTTCTGACCGCGCGAAAGGCTTCGGAACTGGGTATCAAGCGAAATGTTCATTTCACGAATTACTCGCTCGAAGAGACTGTTATCCCAGTTGGGGTAAAGCTTGCGGTAAGAAGCGAAAAAATGTTTCAGCGACGTGGGAATAGCATATTCGATCGTTTCGGAGACATATCCGATGTTCGCATTGAAATCCGGGTGATCGTGCTCGAGGTCTTTTCCGAAGACCCAGGCCTTCCCGCGATTCGGTGGCTCGAAACGCATCAACACTCTCATGAGAGTGGATTTACCGACGCCATTCTTACCCACCAACGCAAAGAAAGTCCCCGGTTCGACGGAAAAGGAAACATCATCTAGCACAGGGCTAACCCCGTAAAATTTGGTAATCCCTTCCGTCTTGATAGCGTAGTTCATTGACTCCTTTATCGGCACTTTGAGGCAAATATTTAACCCCCGTTAGACTTAAACCGATCCGTAGACTTGTGAACTTACGGTCCTTCTTTACGCTGATTGGAGATTTGATCGAGGTCCTACCCACGTTTGGTGACGCGCATTGGGAGGACGTCGAGTCCATTTCCGGGGAACGACCTACTGTAGTGCTGGTATCAGGTTTCGCGGCAACGCACCGCTCACTTTCCGTGATGCGTAAGCGCCTAAAGAAGGATGGCTTCGATGTCTTGGTCCTTTCTTTGGATTGGGGAGCTCTGTCGGATGGTGTCCGCGGCCTTTACCGCATGGCAGAAAGGCTTTCGGCAATGGTTGTAGCGCTGAGAAAACGCCGGGGAAAAAATGGGGGAAAGATTTACCTCGTTGCTCATTCGGCAGGGGGGCTAGTGGCCCGCTATTACGTTCAGCTTTTGGGGGGCTGGCATTATTGTGATGCTCTCATCACTCTAGCAACGCCTCATCAAGGGACTTGGCTCGCGGCTCTCGGCTTTTTTACGCATCTTATTTTGAAAGCGCGCTGTCTCTTCCAAATGCTTCCCGTATCGCCTTTTATGAGAAGGCTCAATCGGACCGCCTGGCCCGATGGCTTTCATTTGGTCTCCATTTATTCCAAAGATGATCTGATGTGCCCGAGCGGCGCGAGTCGATTTCCCGCGCTCGATCGGGGCCGCATTCAAAATGTGGAAGTAAAGGGCCTTTCGCACAGCGATTTCTTGTTGAGCAAGCAAAGCTACGAATTGCTCCTCAAGCAATTACGATCTGCTGACGAAATCCCCCTCGCTCTCGACGGTTGAAATCCTTATTGTCCGCGCATCCGTCCGCCGCCCTTCATGCCACCACCCATTCCCCCACCCCCGCGAAGCTGGCTCAATCTCGACTTGAGCTGGCCGAATTTCGATTGAGCGTTTTGTTTCAGGCTCGATACCTGCTGAGTAAATTGCTGGCATTGAGGGGAAAGCTGCTGTGAGTTTTGAAAAAAGGTCATGATGGATTGAAATTTCTGCATTCGTTGTTGTCCATTTTGCGGCTGGGATTGGGCCAGCTGCGGATTCGCCGTGGCGAGATCGCTCTTACAGGCGGGAATAGAAGTTTGCGCCTGCTGGACGAAGTCTTGTATTTTCGGTTTAAGTTCTTCGATCTTTTGTCGAATCATCTGGATCAGCTGCGATCGATCCTGTTGGGACGTCTGCGTGGGCATGACCTGGGAATAGGAAGATCCGGGATCCTCCATGTCCTGATAGGCCTGCGCATAAAGTCTATTCAGAAAAGACGCGGGTAATCCCTGCGCCTGAGACTGCTGCTGCTGTGGTGGAGGTGACTGAATCACGGAACCTGCCACGTGATCCGTGAAATCCGTAATGGGATTCGAGGGCGTATTCTTGTCCGTACTCAGTGTTGGGCTCGCGGCCTTGCCACAGCCGATAGTGATTGCTAGAAAAGTGAATAGAATAGAAGCGTGAATGATCCCCATGGGTGCCTCGCAAAGTTGTTGATACCTAGTTGTTGATTCGTCCCCAGAATCAGAATAGGGCAAGGGCATGCGGAGCTACAGTGAGAAAACTGTCTCGAATGGAAGTCTTGGATTATCCGACGATATCTTCGCCGCCGTCGACGCCCAGAGTATTTCCCGTGAGCCAATTGGATTCATCCAGAACGAGTAATGAGATCGTATTGGCTACATCCTGAGGAGTGGTGAGTCTTCCCCTGGGGTTTCTTTCTTTCGCGATTTCTATCATCTTCTCATTCCCGGGAATCTTTCTTAGGGCGGGGGTATCCGTGACGCCGGCGCGAATGGCGTTCACCGAAACTTCATGTGGCGCTAGCTCCAAAGCCAACTGGCGACAATGAGATTCCAAGGCAGCTTTCGCGGCCGAGACGGCCCCGTAAGTGGGCCACACGCGCGTGGCACCCGAAGAAGTCATCGCATAAACTCTTGACCCTTTGCGAAGTTGGCCACGGCTGAAGAGATCTTGAGTCCAGTAGACGAGACTATTCGCCATTACGTCTAGGGTCATTTCCATCTGTTCTTGAGAAATACGTTCTTTATCTTCTTGGGCGATGAAGGGCTTCAAGGTGCCAAATGCAAGCGAGTGGACCACGCAATGGATCCCGCCTTCCGTTTGTTTTTCGATTTCAGCGAGGACTTCAGCCCGCTTTTCGCGGTCGGCGGCGTTTTGATTAAAAAACATGGCCTTCGAGCCATTCGCTCGGATCTTCTGAACAATCTCTTCCGCGTGAGGGAGGGTGCCTTTTCTATCTAAGTGCACGCCGACGATATTCATTCCAATCTCGGAAAGTTTCAGCCCAATTGCCTCGCCGAATCCACTCGAAGATCCCAGAATCAGGGCCCATCTTCCCTTCACTGACGAAATTGCCATCGTTATTCTCCTGAAATTTCTAGGGTTTCTCTTATCTTACGGCCTCCACAAAGGCAATCGGTTACAATAGTCGGGCATGTTTTGGTCCCGCTATCTTTTCATTATCTCTCTACTTTTCGCGGTAACCCAAGTCTGGGCTTTGGACGCGGATGAAGAGCAGGCGGTGGAGCAACTCCATACTGCGAGGGTGAAAGCGGAAAAAGCAGGGAAACGCCGCGCAGTTGCGATGGTGGAAGCGTTGACCGAAGTTTCCTCCGCGAGCCCGCAAGTAACTAGCGAATTTGTGTTTCGCACCTTAAGTGAACCCCCGCCCGTCGGAAAAAATTTCACTACGATTGGCGAAGTGAGCACTTTAATGGATAAACTGGGCCCTCAATCGCCTCAGGCTCTGCCGTTTTTGCAGTGGGGAATGGAAAATGCGCAGAGTAAGAGTGATTACAATCTCATGGCCGGAAGAGGGCTCGCGTGGCTTGCAATAGCATCCATTCCGGAGGAAGGGACCTCACAATCATCCGCACTATTGGAAGTTTTTGAAAAGACGCGGCCACAATATTACGCCGAGGGAAATGCCTATTCCCCCCTCGTTGAATATTACGATTGGATGTTACAGTCTGACGGGGATGCTCACAGACTTCCGAAGGAAGGAATCCACGAAGATCGATTTTTCCAGCGCAAGCAGGCAATGGACGGACTGATTCTACTCGCAACAACCGAAAAAGGTCCGGAACTGGATAAATTTATCGCTACCATCGCGCCGCAAGGGGTGCAGCCTGAGCTCAGGGCTCAGTACGAAACGATTCCCTGGGAGCGCCGGCCGACCTCGGCCTTGAGCTTCCTTTGCAGGATGGTGGGCTCCGTCTTGGGGTCCGCAATTGTGCCCTAAGACTTCTTGGTCTCGACTTTAGTCGGCTCTTCCTTCTTATCCTCGGTCTTGATGAAGTCTTTCGATTGAAGATTTAGTTTCTTGAAGTCGTCTTCACTTAATAGAAAGGAGAGATCGAGATCGGAGCGATTCGCGGGAATGAGTTTCCCCTGCGCTTTACCAAACAAAAGATTTACCTGCTCCTTTTCTTTCTCCTCCTTCTTTTCGAATAGGCGAATGGTCAATTGGGAAGCGGCTACCTTGGGAGAGCTCGGCGCGAGATAGCGTGAGATCTTGATGTCCTGAAGTTGTGTCAGCAAGGTGTCCACGCGCGACGGATTGATCTTGGTGTTCGGCTCGGTGGGGAATGTCCAACCTGTTTTGTCTTCCTTTAAGAGCTCGATGGTCTCTTTCCCGCGCTCGAGCTTAATTCGCTTTACGTCAAACCGATTGAAGTTTGCGAGCCGCATGCTTCGGTATTTTTCCGCCTTTGTCTCTACTTTGGCCAGGATGTCTTTATCCACCTCGTAAACAATCGGCCGATCGTCGCGAACGAGATAGGTTTTGTCCTTGGTTTTCCCGATTCGAATCCCGAGCTTCTTATTGTCTTTCCCTTTTAGCTGAATGCGGGCGGACGGCGAGCTCAGGCCAAATTTTGCGAGATTCTTTTCATTCTCCGCCGCGAATTCCGTCGCTTTGACTTCGAGAAGCCCATTCAGTGTCTTATTCCACTCCGTGGTATCGGCAGGAATATGCTCGCGAGCAAGATCCCATTCTTCCTTATCGGCGGTGGGCCGGCTCATCACTATGTTCTCTTTGCCGGCTTGGATCTCCACTACCGTCACGTCGGCTCTTGTCCAATTGACGATGCTCTTGTTTCTAAATTCCTTAACCGGCTTATCCACCGCCGTGCGAAGGGCCCGCGAAACGCGATAGACTTTCGGTGAGTCCCCAATTTGAAGATAGGAACTGAACCCGGTGGGCGTATTACTTCCTACCTTCAGGGATTCTGCCTTTTCCGCGCCGCCTTTTCTTGCAGTGATCTTGAAGAGCGGGGTGGTAAGTCCATACTGCTGAAAATCTTTTGGCGCCTCGTCCACTACTCGTTCCTGTTTCGTTCCCGTTAGCGTGGAAACGAGTGAGTTCGCATTGGCGGCATCCGCGCCGTCCTGCACGGGCTCCACCAGGTTCCAATCCTTGCCGGCGAGCTTCAGTCGAATCTTAGAATATTCGTTGGAGATGGGTGCCGTTCCGGGCGGGGCGGTGTCGGGAGGAGGGGTGGTCAAGCGATCGATTTCGATCTCTTGAATGTCATCCTTGGAAAGGGTGAAGATTTCTTTGATCTTCTCCTCTGCTTCCGTGCGTTTTGGTTTTATTTTCTTTTCGTAGACTTGATACCAAACGATCAATGCGATGAAGACGCCTAAAAGGATCAGCGTCGAGCGAAAGCTTTTCTTCACCCGAGACTCCTTGTGAATGTGGTCAAGCGAACAAATTGGAGCTTACTGGGATTCTTCCCCGTTCCCCTCGGTCGGGCCTTTGCACACGAATCCTGCAGCGATTTCACGAAGCGCAATCACCGCGGCCTTATTGTGAGGCTGGGTGATGAGAGGCTTGGAGCCCTTCGCGATCTGCTTCACACGCTTAGAGGCGATGTGGATCAATTCGAACCGATTGGGGATCTTTTCCAAGCAATCTTCAACGGTTACTCTTGCCACTAGGTTACTCCTTCTCGATAAGGGAAGTATCCTATGGAAATTGTTAGGGAAGTCAAGTTTGTTTAGAAGAGGCCCAAAAGATGTGGCTTGACTTTTGGGATTAGGCGCCTCGTTTCTTGGTAGGCG
>JAHFAF010000248.1 GCA_023250715.1 Pseudobdellovibrionaceae bacterium
GCTCGCCCGTGAGAATTTCCAAAAGTTCCCGCCGACCGATTTCGCTGACACCGCGCTTTTTAACCTCACTCAATAATCGACGCGAAGCGATATCCGACTCCGCCAACTGCACGGGTGTGTGTGCCAAGCGAGGTCCCTTTTCCTCATCCGTCGGCGAAGGGCGGGGTATGTCTACACTATGCCGTTTCGCCGCCTTGTAGATAACCTCGCGCTCGGCGAGTGGAAGGAGGGCGAGCCCGTCGAACGTCCGACGCCGAACCATTTCGTTCAGGTGTAAGACAGTCTGTGGACTCAATGGGCCTTTGAGGGCAGCGGCGGCAAGATCACCCATAAAAGCCGCTTCGTTTGCCGCGAGCGCTGGTGGTGGAGCCGCTTTGCCTTCCAACTTCGGGAAAAGAGGTCGGTACTCCGCACTCGGACGTCGCGAAGGTTTTCCACCAGTCGATAATGTCTCCAATTCTCCACATAATTCATCAATGGAACGTCCACTGATAGCGCGCAAAAACGTTCTTGCTTGCACCTCGTCGATACGACCAGAACGCTGAACCCTTCCAACGGCTCTGACAAACTTGTCTATGTTTCCGAGTTGGTGAACAGTGACGTTGAGCGTACGCGCTTCCGCCGGCAGATCCTCAAGAAGGCGCCGGAGGGTTGCCGGAGTGAACGCGGGAGCCCGTCTTTGCAAATCGGCGCACACGTTCGCAAGCTGCACGCGTTGCCACTCGTGCGGAGTAACGCTGGGGTAGTGCTCCCAAACTTCCCCAAAGGCCGAGCGGCGATCGCGAGCTGCCGAATCCCATGTTTCCGGCTGAAGCTTATTCAAAAACACTGAGATCTCGTTGGGTCGTAGTGGCCTGCCTATGCGATCGTCCATGCGCACATGGTACCGCCGCGAAAGACAGGCGTCCACGTTCATGCGATATAACTTTAAACTATCCCGGATTGGAAAGCACTTCGTGCTCCCAATGGGAAAGTCTTTACATCATCTTCACGTCGATGGAGACTCCGGAGGGAAGGTCGATATTGGTGAGCGCTTCGATCACTTTCGGCGCGGGATTCAAGATGTCGATCATGCGCTTGTGGATGCGCATTTCGAATTGCTCGCGGGAATCTTTGTCGATGAACGCGGCGCGATTGACCGTGTATTTCTTGATGTCGATGGGAAGCGGCACGGGACCGACGATCTCCGCATTGTAGCGGGCCGCGGTATCGATGATCTGCTTCACCGAATTGTCCAAAATACCGTGCTCGTAGGCGCGGACCTTGATGCGAAGACGGTGCGAGGCTTCGGCTTTTTTGGAGAAGCGCGGAGCAGGAGTAGCAGAAGAGTCGGCGGTCGTATCCGCCTTTTTGGCTCGCGGTTTGCGAGCCTTCTTAACCGTATCCTCTACTGTCATAGAACGCGAGAGAGTATGCACCACTCCCCCTCAAAACGCAACATCGCTCAGAGAAGACCCGTGGGACCGTTCGGCACATCCTTTTCAGGCGGACGGGAAGCGTACCGGGCTTGAATCTCCTCACGCACGACTCGGGGTAAATGTTTCATCGCCTCGACTGGCGGAAGGTTCCTATGCTTCTTTAGCCATTGCTGCTGTCGCTTAAGTATGTCGCAAAGATCCGAAGCGATGTCTTCGGATAACGGTAACCGCTGCCTGCGAAGGCCCGGCGAACGTTCGGACGAGGGAAACCTCTCAGCTCCGAATCGATCCCTTACAAACTGCGCAATACCATCTCCAAGAGTGGGAATGCCACTACTAATGACTATATGTTCATGCATAATTCTCGCTAGTGTTTCGATTTCACGAACACCCTTGCCCAAAGATTCCAACAAGGCGTCGACGACTTCCGCCTGTAAGGCCCACTCAGCTCTCGCAGGGGACGGATCGTTCGCGGCCTCAACTTTCGTTTTTTCTAACATACTTTAAAAGTATAACGAAAATCGTCTGCGAAGTGTAGCCTTCTCCGTCCCTATCCGGCAAAACGGCATCTTATACAGGTAGGTTCTCATTTTTGACCAGTCTGAACTGTTCCGAAATATTGTTTGAGGAGCTCGGGAATGTTCTTGTCCAGTAATGTATTGACTACCCTGTCGAACTCCGGATTTCGTCCGAGACGCTGGAGATATTCGTCGAGTAAGATGAATTGGTCTGCCCTTTCGTGTAACCCCTGCGCTAATTTTTCTTGGCGACTCCGCTCTTGAAACTTTTCGGCGAATTGATTCAACGCTCGGAATTGGAAAAACCTCCACTTCATCTTAAAGGCCGGACTTAGCATCAGTGTCGATAGTTCGTTAATGCTCTCGATGAGAAACTGTATGGAGCGTAGATTATAAACGGTGTCTCCTGTTCGCTCGTACGCCCGAACGGCGAAGATCTGATCGCTCATTTGCTCCTGGAGATCTCGAAAAAGTTTTCCGACCGATGACGTATTCCATTCCTCACGAGACCTGAAGGTGCTTAGGACATATCGAAATCCCTGTAAATTACCGAGTACCGTCCTCATGATCGGAAGAAGACCGGCCGGCTGCGTAAGGTCGTCGGGTCCGTACTCTGGACGAGACAACGGCCGCACTTTGATTTCGCCTTGTTCGTTGATGAAATATGACAAGCCAGAATTAATACGCCCTTCCGCCTGCAGTTTCCTGCAATACTCTGCGGTGTCTTTAAATACTGCCAGTCGTTCCAGGGTGAGTTCCCGGGTTTCTTGTGTCTCGGCAGTTTTAAGCGTGTGAGACCCGTCCCCTGGTCTATCGATGACTGAACGAGGAATCTCTCGTATCCTCATACCCAAAGGATATCATGCGAGCCTTCTTACGCGCGAGGTTGCGACGGGCCATCGAATAACCCTCTACCACTTTTTTCTTCAGAAAATGGTAGTCTGAACAAATGACTGAGGATTCGAGCGGAGGAAGTGAGGGTCCGGAAGGTTCGGATCCGGAATTAGAAGCGTACCTCCAAGAGCTGGAAGATCTCGTAGGTGGAGAGGAGGGTAAATTGTTTGCAAAACAGATGAGGCTTGGACTTGCTCTTGGTGGAGAGCTTCAGAGCATGCCCGCGCGCGACAGAGAACACCTCCAAAGCGTGGTTGGAATAGAGATGCCAAATGACGTTCAGCAGTTCGTAAACGAAAATCTAATAGCACCAGATTCACCGATGAGGAGACGACTACTTGAAGGACTCTCGCCAGAGCTACGGTTTAAAAGGTTCGTAAAACTTTTGCAAGAAATGGAAGACCTCGTTAAGACTGAGTAAACCTTAGTGAACGTACCAAGCAAAACGATTTCTCTCCCTTCTCATTGAAGAGGGTATCTTTTTCGAGGATTAAAATCGGCGAATTCCGGAAGTCTTTTGATGGAGCGAAGGTACCTGATGTTGGCCGCGAGAATTGGCACATTAATTTCCACCGCTCTGATAGCCCTCGCCCTCTCTTTGGGCGGCAATTGCGGATCAAGGAAGATAGCATACTCCACGTCGAGTGAATCAACGGCACGGCGCATGTACTCTGCGAGCTTTTCGTCGCTCATTGTTTCTGCCAGCGTTTTACCGGGATGTTCCGCAAGGTCAGGGAAAGAAGCCTCCATCCCAGGATAATCCTCGAGCCTCTTCGAGAGCAAAGATGCTGTCTTTCTTCCTTCCAAACCTCGTCTTTTATCCAGTGCCATACCACCACGATATCACCACGCGGCCTTTTCACCGCTCAGAAAGTCTGACCGTCTTTTGATCAATGAATTGTCCTTCCCGGACCCTTTTTACCAGGCGAACCAGGTCCGTCCCTCCTTCCTCGATCTCTCCTAATTTCATTGATGATATCTCCAATCTCTTCATTTGAAGGTACACCAGGGCGCCTGTCATCTCGAATGTCAGGTCTGGGGGTGTTGGGAGTTTTTATCGTCGTCGGATCACCCTTCTCACCGATTTCAGGCTCATCAAGCTCCGGGAACGTTTCTGGACCAGGTGGAACCCTGCCAATATCCGGCCCCTCCTGCGGCGTCGGCTGCAGATTTTCCGTACTCATAATCGTATTTTATCACCTCGCCAATAAAAGCAAGGCCACGCAACCCCAGGGCCGAGTGAACAAAACGATTCCGGGCTTTTCTCCGGTTCACCTGAGCCAATCGTTCGACAATGCCACTTGAGAGAGTCGCCGAGCCACGTCTCTGGGAAAGCTCTCGGCCAATTTCTTCTCAAAGAGCTTGCATAAGGAATCTGCAGTTGTGATGTCTACCCACTCCAGGTTTGCCTTATACTTGGGGTTCGATTGGTCGGACACGGCATCGATATATTCTTTGCTTAGCTCGGTCCCTTTCGGAGACTTGAGCACCGAGACGTAGTCATCGAAAACCGCACGGATGCGCTCTACAACGGGAGGACTGTCTATACTTCTCACGTCTGGAAGGGTCGTACGAATGTACGGCAGAAGAATATTGTATACGGCAGTCATCCGCTCATTCGCCGATTGAGCTCCGGTGTACCAAATATGTTTTACGGAAAAATCGTTTGGCTCTTTGTCGTCGTCCGTACGCGCTCGGTAATCTTTTCCGAGGATAACACCCTTCGCTCTGTGGTGTTTCGCGCCAAGATCAGCCAGACTTTTTAACTGGTTAGTATCGAGTCTAGTCTGTGTAAATTCGGCGAACGGTGGTTCCTTTTCATGCAATAACGCACGGGCGAGAAAGATACTGATTCCGAAAAATCCTTGCGGGAAGCGCGAAACACCCTCAACGAGGTCATCGAACCACTTTTCTTTTACAGGAAGCCCCTCTTTCTCTCCTTCGGAAGACACGACGGGAGTTGAGAGGGCCTTTTCGAGGTCTGACATATAGAAAGCATAGCATCCAGTGACCTTCTCATTTCTTGGCAGGCATCATGGTTCCTCATACCTTTCCTGACACCTCCCCCTCAGGACTCAATCAGTCTTCGAAAGTTTGCCAGTCGTTCCAAAGTTGGATATCCGAAAGTTTCCGAGCCATTTGAGGAAAACGCTCCTCCGGGAAGACTGTCAAAAGTTTTTTATAGAAAAGCTCCCGAAGTTTAACGTGAGCCTGAAAACCCAGTTCACGGTACTTTTTTTCTGGTTGGGTCCGCATGTTGGATAATTCCGGTTACATATTCCTCACTGATCGCGTCGGGCGATTTGGCGCTGATGAGGAGGGCGGAAAAGATGCTGCGGTTCATGGCAGGGGCAGATCCAAAGGAGCGACGTGGGGAGGACGGACTGTAAGGCGCAGATTTTTCGCGCGAGAATCTGCTTCAGAATCTGGGGTATTGGACGTTCAGCAGCGCGTTAATCGTACTTTCCAAACCCTTCACATTGCCGTGATTCCGCAAATGATCGTCGATGGCGATTATCTTTTCCGCATTCGCATGCATGGTGCGCTCGTCTTGTTCCCGCCCATTGCGTTCTTGGAATTCGCGGGCAAATTTTTTCAGTGCGTGAGACTGGCTCCATCGCCATTTGTCCTGAAAATCCGCACTTCCCACAAGATCGAAGAACTCAAGCCCGACTTTCGAAAAAAAGATTAGAACGCGGGAGTTGTAGGTGGAATCACCAATCGTGCGACCGGTTCTGCGATAGTCTTCGATCCTTGATAACTGTTGGTTTAATTTTTCAGTGAGAAGTTGGAGGAACTTTCCGATCTCGGAGGCGCGCCATTCTTCCAAATCCTTTGAGCGGTTCAGGGAGCTTCGCCAGGCATTGAGACCTTTGAGTATGTCATTTAGGCGCCGAACGGCGACGGCACCCTCGGACTCAGAGCAAGGGATGGGCCGAGAATCGATCAGGCCCTCTTCATTGACGAAATACTCGACTCCGGAATTGAGAAGGCCTTCCCGTCGCAATTGCCTACAGTATTCGGCGAGATCTCTGAACTGCGCCATCCGTTCGGGAGAGAGTTGCAATTCTGGTTTCTCCGGGCCTGGCGACCCTCCTCCGGGCTTATCGGCTGCGACGCGAGGAATCTCCCGCATTCTCATACCGACAGAGTACCACGCGAAAAGCTGGAGGGGCCTGAAAGCCTCTCTACAAATTGCGCGTGTCCGCTGGCGGATTCATCCAGTTGTTGTTGCGGCCATCTGCGTATCTCATAGGCCCCGACACGAGTTCGTCTATGGAAGCATCGTCCAGGCTTGAAAGTTGAACGGAGACATAATCGCCGCCAATCTGTTCCAAATGTCCGCGGCTAAAGGTGTGAACGCCGCAGTGTTTGCAGAATAAATGCTTGCCATATTCCTCCGGCCGTCCGGCAGCCATATACCCGGTAAGTTCCGATTCCCCCACCGTCTTGCACAGAGCTTCGGGCTTTATAAGGACACTCCAATTGCGGCTTTTTGTGCAGTACGTGCAATTGCATTTCCCGCTTCCCGCGGCAAGATCGAGCTCAACTTCGAACTGCACCTTCCCGCAGTGGCAGCTTCCTTTGTATGTTTTGAGTGCCATATTCGCCTCAGTATAGCAAACTCGACATTCTTCTCACCTATCGAGCGGCTTGAAGCCGCCCCAGGAAGAGCGCCAGGAATTCGTTTGAGAGCGGTATAGGAAATGCACAATGATCGCCACGCCTAAAGCGGTCGCGAGAGCGATGAGCGTAACGTTGAGACCCTTCCACATATACAAAGCCGCAAAAAACGGGACCAATGATCTTCCCGCTACCGCTGCATCTTAAGA
>JAHFAF010000249.1 GCA_023250715.1 Pseudobdellovibrionaceae bacterium
CTTTGCCTAGTAGTAACGGTTCGCCGAAGCTACCGACGAAGCCTATGGCGAGGATTCCACCTTTGAACTCCGTTCTCGCTACATGCATCGTATCGGCTACGAGGTGAATGGTCGTGGCGCTAGTTTTCTTATCGAATTCGGCTCCGACGAGCCAACGTGCCCCTGAGTGCTCACTTCCGAAGGGAGGAATGTATACATTCGCCATTTCGCGGTTTTCCTCGGTGCGCGCCAAGACTAGATTATCTTTCCCGAGTCCAAGCGTCTTCCCAAGAGCCTGTCCCAATATTTCTCTTTCCGATTTAGAGATAGCTTTCCCGTTGTGGAGTCGCTCTTGAATTTGGAATAGCTTCGGTTCCTTTTCTTCGTCAGGGTGCAGGAACGGATATAGATTTTCGCGCGTGGGTAACGAACCAATTCCTCCGAGGGCATATAGACCTGTGAATGGAAAATCACTTTTTTGAGTCTCATCGGAAGTTTCGTACCGGTATTTCTGACCGGTCGTATCTGCGTGCTGTCTGGGGCCCGCGGCAAGGCAGACGATATTTGGAATCAATAGCGCAAGAATGGCAGCCCGCGGGAAAGTGTGCATTATCCCAGTTTACCACGGGCACCTGAGCCTATGGCCAACAGCCTCGTCTCCCGCTAGCGCCCGAATGGAGGCCATTAACACCTGATAATGCGAAAGGCTCGCACTTACCGGTGACCGCAGTTAGAAGTGCGAAGATCGTTACACCCCCCGCAATTTGTTAAAACAAGGAGCTTTCATGAAACGCGTCTTGATGACGGCGTGCTTGGCCTTCGTCTGCCAAGTTTCTGCCGCCCAGGTGATGGAAATCCCGATTACGCCTTTCTCCAATATGGCGTCGGGTTATCAAGCTACCAATCCTGGATTTCGCGCGATTTTGCGTAACGCCGCGGGCGATTTTATCGCTGGTGGACCACTTACGATCGATGCCGTGATCAGTGGATATAGCGATGATGCCTCTTCGGGCTCTCCGTATGGAAAGCTCGTGCTTCGTTTGGACATCGCGCAGATGTCGCTCGAAGAGCCAACTCCGGGTGTAAAGAGCGGGTTTCTTTCCCTATGCATGGCTAGAGATCAAGAATCCTCGATGCAGGGAACTCAATGCAAAAACCTGTCGGGGAATATTCATCCGGAACGTCCTTTTCAGTATTTGGACATGCCAGTGCAATTCACGCGTAAGGGTGGAGACATCCAAATCATAAGTTACGATGGCGACACGGGAGAAGGCGGCACACCCGAGCAGATATCGCTTGCGGTATATCATCCCGCTTACGGTTTTGCGGCGCCCGGAAAGTCGTTCAAGGATTATCAGTCTCCGCTCACTTTGGATCTGAATAACGACGGAAGGCTCTCCCTCTTGAACGTCCACAATAACCGTCGCGATGTTCGTTTTGATTTTGATGGTTCAGGAAAGAAAGTGCGAACGGGCTGGATCGTTCCCTCCGAGGGATTACTCTTCTGGGATGACGGCACGGGTTGCGTGAAGAACGGAACCCAACTCTACGGCGAATACTTTGGATCAAAAGACGGGAAGAAAACCTACTCGAACGGTTTCGAGGCATTGAAGGCCCAACTTGATCCTTTAGGCACCGGAAAGGTCGTAGCTTCCAAGCACAAGGCGCTGAAAATCTGGCGAAACTGGGGAGTCGACGGAGTTTGCAGGCCCGGTGAGGTTTATCCAGCGAGGCAATTCGTGAAAGTGATCCATCTCGCCTATACCGAGGATGCCAATCCTTCCCTTAACGAGGACAACGAAGTCCGAGCGATGGGAATGTTCACGCTGAAAGATGGAAGCAAAGGGATCATGGGTGATGTGTATTTCAAACAACGCCGAAGTAGCGACGTGAAGGTGGATTCAAAGCCCGCGCCGCGATCGATTTCGGTGTCGAATCGACGCCCCATTCAGGCGCAAGATACAAAGGCGGTGAAGTCATACGCGGATGCGAATAACTTCTACCTTTTTGTAAATCTGCGTGACGGGATGCGGGTCGCTTATTCCGCGTCGTACGGAGTGGGAGGCGAAGCTGGGCAAGCCTGGGGTACCCTCGTGGCGGATGGAGATCATTTCTGGTTCCGTCAGGAAGACAACCCAACGCAACAGCTCCTGCTTCCCCCGGGATTGACGTTCGACTCATCCGCGTCGCACTCGCTTTGGGATTTTAAGCAGTACATGGCGCTCGTAAATCGCGTGGCTTACTCCGTCGCGAACGAAAGCTCCATGACCTCAAGCGATGTCTACGGCAATCCGGCCGCTGCGCTGGTTGACTTCAAGGGCGGGACCGCCGGTGTCATGATGAGTTATAAAGACGCGCTGGAAATCGTATACAACCGCAAGGTGGAGGATCGATCAAACTCCAACTTAAGCGTTTATTACGGCAAAGGTGTGGGCCCGGTCGCACTTGAATTCAGCGAGGACAAATCCCCTTCGGGAACCTTCAAGGTTTACTTAGGTCAGTAAGTTTAGCGGGCGGGCCGGGAAACTGGCCCGCCTTTTTACTCAGCTATTTGAGCCTAGAGTTTTTGAGTGAGCGGGACCCGGGGTTCGAACCCGTCTCGCCGTTTTTCAATTAACCAATAAAATCATGGCAATTGAATGAAATTGCTTCGGTGTTCGTGAGCATCGTTAAGCGTAGAAGATCAGAATTCTCACGCTCCTGCCAATTCATTGAAGAATAGGTAATGAAACTATAGATTTCTTCCATGAAAAATTGGAGGGTTCTAATCACTGTAGTCGTCGAGACGGTTCTATCGCGCGATTTTCGGCAACGAGATTGCACTAAATTTCCGCGCTCTTCTCACCACTACGCTTCGAACCTACCCGACCGTGGCTACCAGGAAGCTTTCGAGGATCAGGAGAATTTCATGAAGTGCATTCGAAATCTGAAAAAGGGGAGTTGGCGCAAGCGCTAATCTTCGTGTTCGGCTGAGCCTTCAGTCGATTCAATATAGCTCTTTAAGTTCTCGTCATTAAGGGCTCCGTCACCCGCTGCCTGTTTCAAGGTGGTGACTATCTCAGAGAGAGCTAATTTTAAGGTGTCTCCGGCTTTCACTTCGATGGGAGGGATGAAGAGCCACTTGAACTCTATCCCCTCCTGCGACTGAAATCCATTGAACTGGACCGAATAATCGGCGCCCCCGCAGAGATCATTTTCCTTCTTCACGTCCACTTTAATTCTCTTTAACGTGAAGCTCACCGGGATTTCAGCGGTTCCCCAAGTCTTCTCCTGGCCGCTCGAAACGTCGATGAGACCCGGATGAAACTCTATTTCCTGTTGACCGTCTTTTTCCACGACCTGATCCGATTCGTTCTCAAGCTTGATCTTCTCCACGCAGAATTTAAACGAATCCACGGGCGTGGTGATCCACCGAGGAGAGACGGCGAGGAAAGCGGCCGATGCGCTGAAAGACTGGCTTGCGAGCGTGACATTGCCTTTAGTGGTGAGCCCCGTCCCTGTTTTGGTTCCACAACCCGTTATAAGAATCAAAATGAGTGCGGCGATAAAGAGCTTCATAATTTTTTCGTTTCTTTCCCTTGCGAGGTCAATGGCACAGCCATGAAGGCGACGTGGTAAACGGAATCGGGGGATTTCTGACTCTGAGAAAGTTTCTGAATAGAGTTAATGGCATCACTGATGATATTTCCCACGGCATCTAATTTGTCTTTAGGGAAGGCCATCGTGTAGCCCTCGATCCTTCGGGGTGTTTTGGAGTCAGTTGTAAAAATGTCGGAAGCTACCTGGAGCATTTCATGGTGAAACTGTGTGAGCGCAAGACGGTAAACCCCTCCCATGCATTCGAGCTCTTTCTGAGTGGCTTCCGCACGGTTGTTTTTTTTGATCTTTAGATATCCGTTTTGCGTTAGGAACTCTATTGCTTCGCGAGCCTCGGGGATAGTCACTCGACCCTCCAAGCGCGCTGAAATCCACTCAGGCTCCGCTAGGAAGTCGGGAAGCTGAGCCATTTCTCGAATGGCGACATAATACCACTTCGTGAGATAACGAAAAACTTCCATTTCATTGGTGTTGAGCTGCTGATAGGCGCCGAACTTTTGTAGCCTTTGAAGGGCTGCCTTTCTGATGTCCGAGGTGTCTCCATCGGAAAGTGTACGCAACAATGAGAGATAACTAAGCTCTTCCTCTTTCAAGTCCATCCATGGGCCCAGCTTTTCAAGTGCGCGTGAGGAGAGCTTTCTTTGCCCATTAAGAACCAGAGGAAGGTAAGCGCAGGAGAGTTGGGCTTTCTTGGCAACCCAACGAAGAGAGATTTCCTTTTTCTCCTTCTTAAGGTATTCGAACCAAACTCTCAGAAACTCTCGATAATCATGGTGCCGGAAAATTACTGGCCGGGCGGGGGAGAGGGCCATGACTGCATTTTTATTCTTCGTGCGCATGTTTTTTCCTCGCCCGGCCGGTACCTCTCTAGTCTTTTTCAGCCTCGTCTTCCGTTTGTTCCACACGATCCTTGAGCGAGTTGATAGCTCCCGCCGCGGCCGCTTCCTTTAGGGTTGTGACGATGCTATCCAACGATACCGTGATCAGCTTGGAATCAGCCGTAATCTCAACGGGCGGCTGGAACTTCCATTTGAACTCAATGTCTTGGTCCGAGGTCATTCCATTGAACGATAAGCTGTAGTCCACGCCGCAAACGTCTTTGTCCTTTTTAATTTTCACCTTGAGTCGGCTGAGCGAATATCCAGTCGGAACGGGAATTTTTCCCCACTCGATAGCCGCACCCAAGCTCACGTCGATGAGACCCGGAGAGAATTCAAACTCTCCATTCTCGTCCGCCACTTCCTGTTCGCCGGCCTCGTTTTCCAGTTTCGATTCAGCCCCGCTTTCAGCAGGTTTGTTCTTGATCACGGCGTTCCCGCTCTCATCCTCGAATTTCACCTTGCCGACACAAAACTTGAATTCGTCCACCGCAGGCAATGCCGCGAGTCGGGCCATGGGAGAAATAATGCCCAACCCGCTGGCGGTGTAGGCCTTACTCGATAGCGAGACGCCTCCCGCGGATGGGCTCGCCGCATTCTTTCCACAGGCCGCAAGCCCTAGAACCAGTACACCAAATAAGAACAACGTTAAGTTTTTCATAGGAACCTCCTTCAACTGATTCCATCGTACCGCCGCGATAAGGAGGGATTATGTTTTATGATAACAAATTATATCAGTAAGTGATATCGAATATATGATAAAAGCAATTATATTAAATAGATAACTTGTTTTCTCGTGAGGCGTTATTTCAAAATATCTCCATATTTGTTATCACTCTGTGGTTCGAATAATTGTTGGTGGGTTATGCCTAAAAGTGTAAACGATGTGCCCGGAATGAAGTGTTAAGTATGTCCCCGGAAAAAACCCAAATGGAGCGGGCGACGCCATAGTAGGCGAACCAATAGTCGTGGTGCGTGAGTCCCCGGCTCAGTGGGGTAGGATTACAGTAGGCCGAGGCGAGCTGGCAAAACTTGTTTAGGTCTGTGCGTGTGAATATGTGCGGTAGTCTATTGCTATTTACATTCCCGTTCTCGTTGCCGCTTCTGAGAAATTGTGAAGCAAAACTCTCTTCCTTCAGATCTCTTGGCCAAATCCGTTCTTCCTTTTACCGGTACAAGGTTTACTTCACGCACGACTGGACCGCTCACAATAAATGGACGTCTAAAAACCTTTTCACCAGCCTCAATTTCTTGTCTCGCCAAATCCTCGTTAACATATTTCATGAGACACGCGTTGTCGCTGCTACCGCAGCCGTTGTCTAGATAGGCATACTGCAAACAGAACATTGCATTGTCGCCCGATCTAGCGAAGTTCTTTTCTTCTCTTTTACCTTCTTGTTTTTGTGAGGCAGGTTCCGTTGATTCATGCCCGGCGTATGTATTTCCCGAAATAAAAAATGTCACCAGAGCGAGAGCTATTGTGGGAAATGTCATTCGGTCCTTCATATGCATCTCCTGTAATACGAGCGAGCTATTCAACTGGTCCACAAGCACGCCTCTCCGTAACATGCGATTGCGATGCCATACCTATTAATCGGGAAAACTTCTTAATTTCGAACAAAAGGCCTTTTTTTGCCTGACCGCAGTCAAATATTTGAACGAATTCCTCATGTCTACGGACGGCATTTGCGCGCCAAAAAGTAAAGGGGGGCCTAGTTGCTTTTCGGAGTTATCGACAAGCTCCGCTTCGCGGCCGCGGAGAGATTTGAGATTAGAGGGCTCCAGATGCTCTACATAGATTTTATCCATTTTGAGGCACGTCCTGCGCCTACGGCGCGGATTAGTCCTTCCTTTTTCATTTGCCTTAAGACCAATCGAACCATGTCTCGACTAATGCCCCGACAGTCTGCCTCAATCTCCGAGATCGCAAACGCCCCGACCCGACGTTCTACGGCCTGGCGGACTTGGACCGTTTTCCAGCCCTTACTGCCCACCCACTCTGGAATGAGAAGAACCTGGTTTTAGGGGAGCGCTACAAATGTAGCGTGATGTCGGGTAATGGGCTCTTGTCGGTTTGAGGTGGGGAGCTAAGCGTTAGAGTAGACGGGGCACGGTAGACCTCAGTTGGTAGAATTTAGGTATCTGACGCCTAACTTTTACCAAAGAGGGAACCATGCCCC
>JAHFAF010000250.1 GCA_023250715.1 Pseudobdellovibrionaceae bacterium
TTGCTTGGGATCCCCAACAAGAAAGAGTTTCTCGTGATGATCCCCGATGAGTTCTCTGAAGACGTCCCATTGTCTACGGCTTGTGTCCTGAAATTCATCGATAAGGATGTATTGAAACTGCTTTTGAAAACGCTCTCGCGCCTCTTCGCATTCCCTGAGTAGGAGTAGTGTGTAACGCTCAAGATCGTCGAAGGCGTAATAACCTTGGGCGAGAAACTTGGCTTCGAGCTTATCTAGGAAGGGGGCGTAGGCTTCATTCACGAGTTCCCAAATGGGTTCTTTCAACTCCTGCTGCCAAGGGCGATAAAAATCTCGCTGATGAAAGAGCTCAAGTGCTAAGAAGCGCAATTCTTGATGTGTAAAATGGTGAAGCAAGCGCCGAACACGATCCGCTCCCGTCTCTTTCAGCCAAGCCTGATACGTCTCATCGAATGCTTCGCTCCACTCGACTCCGGTGACGATTTTTTCGATCACCGGAAGTCCGCGTTGGGTGCCGTATTGATCGAGCACGCGGTAGCAAAAGCTGTGGATAGTGCCAATATAAGGCGTCGTCTCCACGTCATTCAAAAGATCGACGGAAGGTTTAAACCGCGCTTTCAATTCCTTGAGAATTCGGTTTTTCAATTGCTCTGCCGCCTCGTTCGTAAACGTAACGGTCAGAAGCTGATAGGGCCTAAAGCCTTTCACCAGGGCCGCAAGATAGCGATCGACAAGCACCGTGGTTTTCCCACTCCCCGCGCCTGCAAGAAGGGCCGTAGCTTTGGGCTCTAGTCGTATTGCTTCGGCCTGTTCGGGCGTTAGCGTTCTAGACATAGCCCAACCCCTTGCCGCAAAGAGCAGGAAAGTCGCAGAATCCGCAGCTCTCCGCGCTAGGCCGTGGCTCGAAATTTCCCTCGCGGATAAGGCAAGCAATTCTGCGCAAATGTTCGAGGCCAGCGTCCCTTAACTCCACGAATTTATCCCCCGACAGAATATGTCCACGGGTCATGAAGCCTTTCGAATGGGGCGGGACTTTCTGGGATAAAAGAATCCCTCGGCGAATCTCCCCCCTCTTCAGATCGTAAAAGAGAAGACCAAGACAAGGTCTATCAAACGTTTTTTCAGCGGCAAGAAGATAGAGGAGCGCCTGGAAATGCACCCCTTGAGAAATATGCTGGGGGGTGAAGTCTATATTCCCCGTCTTATAATCGAGGAGAAGAACCCCCTCCTCGCTTCTATCGATTCGATCGATGACTCCTCTTAATTTGAGTCCCTCCACTTCCACTTCAAAGGGTTTTTCAAACGCATCTGGAGTAAGGTGCCCGAGCATCTCCTTCAATCGGCTCTCTACTGGCGGGATTCGCTTTGCCATGAGAGAAAAATTTTCCGTAAGTATCCACCAAAGCGGCTCACTTTCAGAAAGGGTGGGTGCTATCTCCTTCAGCGCCGCTTCAAAATATCGTTGGAGCTCCTGACTGCCCTCCTTAAAGGACTGCTCGAGCGCACGATGGACGGCTTTTCCATAGAGTAATGGATACGTTCTGTCGGCTTGATCCTGGCGCTGCAGGCGAAGCCGGCTTGAGAAAAAATATTGGGCCGGGCAGCGCGCGTAAGTTTCCAGCTGCGTTGCCGAAAGCGGGCGAAGGGGGAGCTCGGCCCGAGGGGAAGTTTCTTTTACGGGCGTCCGGTTCTTTCGAATATTCAATTCCACCTTCTTGACCTCGGAAGGAAATTCGCTTGAAGGAAGCGAAGAAAAAAGCCAACGCCTCGAAGGGTGGCGATTCTTCAGGCTCTTTAGCGAAAGATCCAAACGGTGGCGCCGTTCGCTGGGACGCGCGAGTGAAAATCCCGCCTGGTGCAATTGCTCGAGCTCTCCCGGACGCAACCAATTCTCGCCGACAGGCGGATTCAGAGCACTTTCATCGCAGAAAGCGATCCAAGTGTGTCCCTGGGGAGGGGCCAGCATGGAAAAGGGCTCGAAGGTTCGAGGAGGAAACTTCAAATGGTCGAGATAGCGGTGAAGAAAGCTCACTCTGCCAGGCTCCGCTTGAATCGAGAAATGGACCTGAAGGGTTTTACTTGCCCGTACCCCCACGCGAGCCATTGCTTTGAGGGATTCATTCCAAGGGCCGTGAGAGATTAACCCTCGCTTTCGGCTAGGGTCGGACCAGGGGAGTTCCCAAACTTCTCTTAAAATGGAAGTCTGCACACCAGGACTAAGAGTTGCAGCAGTGGCGAGCTCCTTGAAGAAAAGCGTAGGTTCGGCCGCAGGAACAAAACAAAGCTGCCCATTTTCGAACGGAAACTTTTCTCCGCTCTTCAAGCTTTCGACGAACTCTTGAAGCCTTGCAAATCCATCTCGTTGGCCCGGTCCTTCGAGGTATGCATTCAAGATACCCTTCAAGCCTCGGACGCGCGGCGTGGGGGCGAGGGAGCCCAGCGCGTATTCGATATCTTCAGAGGATAAAACCATAGCCCCTCGAAAAAGGCGGATGGCGTTGAGCAGCGGATCAATCTTCTCGTGCAAAGGCTCGGGCAAGAATTCGAGAACTTCCTCGCGGTTTGGGCTGGGAGTGGTTCCCAGGAGCTCCCAAATCGAGTGAATGGCTGGGGCTACTTCCGGAAAAAGCCGGCGAAGGCCCTGCGCAAGGGAAGAGTCTTCAAAGACATAGGTGTACTGCACGCCTCCGACATTAGACTAGGTGTGAATTCCTCCCAAGAAATAATTCGGGTATAACCCTTTTGTGATCGATCTTTATATTGGTGTTGCCCAGGTAAGCCTTCTCATTCGCCATGCGCAGAGCCTGAAGGACAAGAGAAAGATCGTGCAAAGCCTTCTGCAAAAGCTGAAGAATCAGGGTTTTTCAGCCGCCGAAATCGCCTTTGCCGAGGAACCCAAGCGAGCGACGCTCGGATTCTCCTTCGTCGCCAACAGTCCGTCCTATTTGGACAAGATTTTGGATGACGCTCTCCGCCTTTTTGTAGGCGACTTCGAGGTACTAGACTCCCAGCGACGCGTCTTCGATTTTTCGGGCGAAGAAGAGACCACGATGTCCGAAGACGACGATCTAAAATTCGGCTTAGAATAAACGCTCGCGGATACGGCATTTGCGAGCGGAGCGAAGCAATCTCATCGCACAGGGGGAATCATGATTTGGACGTTACTTTCGTTGTTGGCGGCACCGCTTCAGTGTGATTACCGAGATAATCTATTCCTAGTGAAACAAGGGGAGAATACTTACCAACAACGGGTGCAGGCCCGCTTTTACAATTTTGCGCTTTCCTGCGCGGAGAATCTGGGAGGCATTTACGACGGAGACGACCTCACTGTGTTCGATGGCAAGACCAAGCGGTTCGATTGGAAAAACGTTCGCAACAATTTTGATTTCAGCCAGTCGGGGGCTTCAAACAATTTGGTCGCTCTTTATGACGGCGAGAGTTTCCATGCTTATCGTGCGGAAGAGGGGCGCTTTTACTCGGCCCCGGCGAATCCGGATTTCCGCTATTCCAGAGTAGAGGCCGCGGATGGAGTCGCTGCTCTCTATGACGGTGCTCAGATGATCGTCTTTTCCGATCGTTTTACGGCGAGGAAAGCGCGTGAGCGTTTTCAACATTCGAAATTGTCGGCGGGTGGCTCGATTGCACTTCTCTATGATGGCGATGGCTTTATCGTCTATGACGCCAAGGACGGGGGCTTCTCGGAGCGCTCGGCAAAAAATGGGTATTTATTCGCCCGGGTGCTAGCCAGTCCTATCGGCGCGATGGGATACGACGGCGATCAAGTGATCGCCTACTGTCCCGGCACGAAAAATCTCATCGCCGAGAACGTGGAGAAGGACGCCTTTTCTCAAGCTCTCTACGATCCGGTGAAGAAGGAAATTAAATTGCAGGTGAATAAGACCTGGTACCAGCTGGATTCAGGCCGTTGTCGCCTCATTCGGCGATAATTCCGGGGGCGGTGTGGTGAGGTGGGTTTGCCGCATCTGATTCACGAGCGGCTCCAATTCCTTGAATTCGTCGTTGTGGCGCAGGCGAAATTCGCGCGACCAATCTCCGCGGCCGTAGAGCCAAAGTTGGCGTTGTAGTGCCACGATCGGGCCCGTGAGTTTTCTCGTTACGTAAAAAGTCGCCGTGAACATCACGGTGATTGAGAATAAGAACAAAATAAATAAAGAAATCTCGAGCAGTTTTTGTTCATGCCGCACGACCTCGATCACTTGAGCGGAGACACCCAATTCGTCGCCCATAAAGAGGTTGTAGTTGCGCTGAATGAACCAGGCCATGACGAAAATCATGACGAGCGCCGTGAATCCGGCGACGAGCGTCAAAAACATCGCGTACTTCAGCTGAATAGGAAGGCCTTGGTATTTACGCTCGGTGGGGTAGCGAAATCGCATGGAGTTTACTTAGGATACCAGGAAAGCGGACAGTCGCGATAGTCCTGCCACATCCTGCGGCGGTTGGGGCTGGCGCGGCACGAGCCAGCGCGGAATTTGAGCTAGGGCACTGGCAAAGCGCTCTGTCCATTTCTGCTCGGCCTGATAAAGAGCATGGTGGTAGTGAAGAAGGGAATCGATCTCCTTACGGGTGACTGTGTCAATTTCAACCGTGGCCGGGACTTTATCCGGAACGGGCGGCTCCAACTGATTTAAAATTAACCCTGCGAGCGGTACCCCTTGATCACGCAACGTCGCGGCAAAACCGAGTGCCTCTTCGAATCTTCCGTCGGAAGGGGTGGTGACGAGAAAAAAAGCCGTCTCGCGACTCTTCAAAAGACTCAAAACTTCGAGGTGGCGCTCCCGAAATCCCCCTTGCATCCCCTCGATATCATCTAAAAGTTGGCCCAGCTTATTGAGAAACTCGGAACCGAAAATTCTTTGCAATAGCTTCATCGCAATTTTCGTCCCTTGTTTGAAGATCATTAAATAGCGCGGCGATTGGCCCTGAAACCATCTCAAGACTCCATTGTCCATAAAGTCCGCCATCCGCTGGGGAGCGCTCAAAAGTTCAAGAGCATTTTGCGAAGGGGGAGTATCGACGACGATTTTTTCATACCTGGGGTCTTGCACGAACTCGAGCAGCCGCTCCATCGCGGCATATTCGACGGTTCCGCCGAGGCTATCGACCATGATTTTATAGAGAGGATTCGACAGAATTTTCTCCCTTTGTCCGGGCCGTGTCGCGAATTTCTCTACGACGCGATCGAGATAGCGTTGAGCATCGAGCATACTGGCGTGGAGAGTTCCTTTGGCACCAGGAAGGGGAACCTGTTGCAGATCGTTCACGAATTTTTCAAATCCAAGAGCCTGCGCCAATCGCCGTGCGGGGTCCACGGTCAGGACCACTGTCTTGTACCCTTGACTAGCGAGCTCTATCCCCAGTGCCGCGGCGAGAGTCGTTTTTCCCACGCCGCCAGGCCCGCCAATAAGAAAAACTTTCTTTTCGCGGAAAAAACGATTCATCCCAGACTCTCCAGATAATCCGCGACCGCTTCGCGGTTCTGCTGCATCGTCTCTTCCGGCAATTGCGGAATGGAAAGGATCGGAAGCTCGAGCCCTTTGAGATCCTTCAAACTCTCGGCCTCGAGTCCCTTTCTCGCGTAGTAGCTTTCGACGCAGTTTGCGATTTCATTGGAGAGGGCCGAAGAAAATTTCGGGGGAAGCTTTCGCTCCGGCTCAACTTGATTCAAATGAAGGAAACCAAAAGGCAGCGGCAAGGCTGTTTTCAGCTTTTGGTGAAGCTCCAGCACCTCCAACACCGGAAGCTCCTGCGGAAGAGTGACGAGATCCAGGCGTGTTGTCTTGGCCGTGAAAAGGCTCAATATCTTCTCGCTCTCACCGTGGATAAAGCCCTTATCGAAAACTTTGCTTACCCCCAAGGGGGATTGAAAAAAAGAAGCCGCGTGGCCGCTCGCCGGAAGGTCCACGATGAGAATATCTTGCTCTCGGTGGCTCCATAGGTCCCAGATTTTGCCTGCGATCACGGTTTCGGCAAGTCCTGGTGTCGCGCGGATGAAGCTTTGCAAAACGTGGTTTTCAAAAATAACGGAGTAGAGCGTTTCGAATTTCAAGGCCCGCGTTACATATTCTCGGAAACAGTCCGGCACGGTGAGGGTTTGGTATTGAATCCCGGGCCATTTCAAATCCCGTTCCAAAGGATTCCAGCTCACGATCTTGATCTTCTTTCCCTTGCGGGAACAGGCAAGTGCTGTGGCCCAGGCGAGCGTGCTTTTGCCCACACCACCCTTACCGGTGAAAAAAAGAACATCTCGTTTTAGACAGTCATCTAGATAAAGCACTAAGCGTGGAGTTTAGCTGTGGATAACGGACTATTCAAATGAGAGACGAGAATTTGAATCACGCGGTCCGAAAAAAGCAGGCCTGCGTGGCCGACGTCTTTTAGACGAATATTGCGGATGCCCTTCCAGGTGTCGCACCCGGAAGGCCGCATGAGGATATCTAGCTCGCCGGATATGGCTACCAATTGGGTGGTTTTCGGCATCGGGGCCTTTTGCAGCGAAAGTAGAGTGGGGTGTTCCGGTGCAAGCTCTCGGATGCCGGGAAAAACCGAGTAGCGTGCCCAGGGGATGCCTTGGTGGGGGGTCGCGAGAGTGATTAAATTGCGAACGTTTTTCTCCCCGCCTAATT
>JAHFAF010000251.1 GCA_023250715.1 Pseudobdellovibrionaceae bacterium
AAACGGGTTTTCCCGAGCTAAGAGAGTTTGTGAAAGAGCACGATCAAAAGGTTTACGATTTTTGCTCGTACTTACTTCCCGCCGGCATGGATCGGGACGATCTCGTTCTTTCCATTTTTAGAGAATTCGGAGATTTTTATCGACGGATGGAGCAAAGTAAGGAAGCGGCTTGGGAGCCCCTTGAGGTGCGGCTCAAGCTCTTCCAATTTGCCTGGGATAAGGTCCGCGAAATGATTTTACACACTCCCATCGCGTGGTCCGTCGGTCGTGATACGCGGCAAATGAAGGGGCTGGACGAAGATTGGCTCAAGACATCGAAATATAAAAGTCAGGACCCTAAGAACCTGGTCGATCCCATCCGCGAGCAGATGGGGCACTTGGATGCCGATTTCCGCGCCCCCGTTGTGTTGCGAGATATTCTTCACTTCGAGGACGAAGAGGTAATGCGGGTACTGGGTCTTCGGTGGGGTGTCTATCGGCACCGCTTACACCGAGGACGTTTGGAGCTCAAAGACGGTCTCCGGGGCCGGCCTTCCAGCGGGGACGGAAAAGCCATCAATCTAGCTTTTCACCCTAATCCCACATAGGATTGTCTCGATGGCCACGAGTTGTTTCTTTTGTCAGAATCTACTTTCTGATTTCATTGAGGGAATTCTTCCCTCCTCCCGCCATGAAGAGCTGAAAAAACACCTTTCCGATTGTAAGGCTTGCACTGAGGTCCATAAGGATTTGTCCTCTACACTCGAGATCTTGCACGAGCTTCCTTCGGTGCCCTTGAGCCATGAAATGGCACTTCGGGTGACGGAAGCGTCCCAGGCGGGGCGTGCGACTTGGTTTTCGAGGGTGCGTGTTTCGCAGCTCGTGACTTTCTTGGCAATCCCGCTGCTCGTTTTTGGTGCCGCAATTTACACTTTTCCACAACTCTTTCCCTGGTTTTATCGCTTTCGCGTGGCCCAGGATGAGTCGCAATTCGTGCGTTATTTCCCTCTACTTCAGGGAGCGACGGAGATCATTGAAGAGCAATCCAATTGGCTCCACATTCGCGAGCCCATGATGCGAAGTTTGTGGGAAGAGGGCGGCCTTTCGCCCGAAGAGTTTGAAAAGAGTTTTCAAGGCAAAGGGTCCGGCAATGGGGAAAAAGGGGGAATGAATAGGGACGATGTAGAGTGAGCGTGTGAAAGTAGCGGTCGTCCAATTCAACCCGAAAATAGGTGATTTCGCCTCGAACGGCGAAAGGATGCGGAATTTTGTCGATGAGGCGAGGAAGGCCGGCGCCGATCTTGTTGTCTTCCCCGAGCTTGCCACCACGGGATACCCACCCGGCGATCTTTTAGATTATAAACATTTTATCGATGGGAATCTTAGAGTCTTGGAAGAGCTGGGACGGGTAAGCCAGGGGATTTCCATTGTCTGTGGCTACGTCGAGCGCAATCCCGAGGCGACGGGAAAGCCCTATTTCAATTCCGCGGCCGTCTTTCAAAACGGAAAGAGAATTGCGAACTACCGGAAACGCCTACTCCCTTACTACGATGTTTTTGATGAAGAGAGATACTTCGAGGCAGGAAATGAAAGCCTCACCTTCGAAGTGGGCGGGAAGAAAGTAGCGCTTACCATTTGTGAGGATCTTTGGAATCGTCCCGGGTATGTTTCCCGCCCTTACCGGGAAAATCCTAAAATTGGAAAAGTTGATTTGATTCTGAATCTCTCGGCCTCTCCCTTTTCCTTGGGAAAACCAGAGAAAAGAGAAGAGTTATTCCGGCTAGTGGCGAGGGAAGCAGGCGCTTGTGTCGTGGTGGCGGGGCAAGCAGGGGGCAACGACGATCTTCTTTTTGATGGAGGAAGTCTCATTATCGACGGCACTGGAAAGATTATTGCTTCCGCCCCGGCCTTTGAAGAATATTTACTCCTGGACGGTCTCGCCGACGTACCCAACTCCGAGACCGGTTGGATTTCCGCAGCTTTGATCACCGGCATTCGGGAATACGTTCGAAAGTGCGGGGCGAGAAAGGTCTGCTTGGGGTTAAGCGGCGGGGTGGATAGCAGTGTGGTGGCCGTTTTGGCCGCGAAGGCTTTGGGTCCCAAAAACGTCAAAGGAGTAGCTTTACCGACGAGGTTTAACGCTTCGGCAAGCCTCGAGGATGCGGAGGCTCTCGCGAAGGCTTTGAGCATCGAGTATTCGGTTTATCAGATAGACCCGCTCTTTCAAAAAGCCAGCGAAATGTTGAAGCCCCGGCAGAGCTTAACCCTCGAAAACATTCAGCCGCGTCTTCGGATGGTGTTTCTCATGGCGGTTGCCAACGATGAGGACAGGTTGCTTCTTAATACGAGCAATAAATCTGAGATCGCGTCGGGGTATGCCACCCTTTATGGCGATAGCGCGGGTGCTCTGGCGGTTTTGGGAGATCTCACGAAGCGCCAGGTTTATGGGCTGGCAAAGACCTTTCCCGAAATTCCTTCCCGTGTAGTCACCCGAGCCCCTTCCGCGGAGTTGAAAGAAAATCAAACGGACCAAGATACTCTGCCCCCTTACGACGCATTGGACGCTTGGGTGGTGGAGGGGATCGAGAAAAGCGGGGCATTTCCCTCAAATCACTTCGCTCGGTTGTACTCTCGCAGCGAGTATAAGCGCCACCAACTTCCGCCGGCACTCCGGATCTCTTACCGGGCGTTTGGCCGAGGGCGTCGCATTCCGATTGCAGCAAGTTCGTTGGTTGACGGACCGAATCCGTAGGGCCTATATTTGCCCCGGATTTATAAAAACCTAAGGGAGTATTAATAATGAAGAATCTCTTCCTCATCGCGGTGATGACGGGTTTCGTGGGCGCGGCCCATGCTACTAATGTTACCGGTAAAGTCACTTTTAAGGGTGCGGTTCCCAAGGCGGCGGCCATTAAGATGAATGCCGATCCTGTTTGCGTGAAAGAAAACGCGGGGAAAACGGTCACGGCCGAAGACACTCTAGTGGGTACGGGCGGCGGTCTTGCTAATGTTTTTGTTTATGTGAAAGACGGCGTGAAGGGCACGGTTCCTCCTGCTCCGACGGAAGCGGTCACTTTTGATCAGAAGGGCTGTCACTACACTCCGCACGTGTTCGGTATCCGCGTCGGGCAGACGCTTAAAATCGTGAATAGTGATCCGACGATGCACAACGTGAATGCTATGGCGAAGGTGAATTCCAAGTTCAACCAAGGGATGCCGACCAAAGGGCAGGTATCTGAGAAGAAATTCACGAAGCCTGAAGTTCTAGTGAAGTTTAAGTGCGATGTGCACGGCTGGATGAATGGCTACGCCGGCGTGGTCGAAAATCCTTATTATGGAATTTCCGATACGACGGGCTCCTTCACTTTGAAGGATCTTCCCCCGGGCGAGTACACGGTAGAAGCGGTTCACGAGAAACTGGGCACCAAGACCGCGAAGGTCACGGTCACCCCGACGGGTACCGCGGCCCCTGTGGACTTTGCGTTCGGCACGGGAACCTGATCTTAGAACGGAAAGATGGAGTCCTTCTCTCATTTTCTTCTAAGCTTTGCACAACGAGAGGACTCCATCTTCTATGTTACTCTTTTTGTCTCGGCCGCGACGGTGTGTGCTGCCGAGCTTTTTTGGCTACGCCGCCGCCTTACGAATCCCGTTCAACTTGTTCTGCAGAAAAAACTGCCTCCTGATGATGCCCGCTTTGAGATTTTTTGGACCATGGTCCCGGTGTTGATCTTGGTGGCTCTGGCGTTTGTGAATGGACGAGGAATGCGGGCGAAACCCGCGGCGCCCCTCTCCTCGGATCCCTCTGGTGTAATTCAGTTGGCAGATGGCTCAAAGCCGTAAAGATTTTTATGATCGATAATCCCTGGCTCCACCGCTTAGCGGTGCTTACCGCATCTATGACTTGGTTGCTCCTTTGCGCCGGTGCTCTAGTTACGGGCACCGGCTCGGGTCTTGCGGTACCGGATTGGCCTCTTTCTTATGGTCAATTTTTTCCGCCCATGGTGGGTGGGGTTTTATTTGAACATGGACATCGCTTGGTCGCGGGTTCCGTCGCAATTTTGATGAGTCTTCTCTGCGGCTTCCTCTGGATTGCAGAACCCAGGAGTTGGGTACGGTGGTTAGGGACGGCGGGGCTTTTCGCAGTGTTAACACAGGCTGTTTTGGGAGGACTCACCGTACTCTTTCGATTGCCGACGGCAGTTTCAGTTAGTCACGCTTGCCTTGCTCAAGTTTTCTTTTCGATCACTGTTCTTCTCGCTCTTGTAACATCCGCAAGTTGGCACCGCCCGATGGTTCTCTCGGTGGAGGAGGAATACCGCAGTTGGTTTCCGAAGCTGTGTCTTGCGACAACCGGGATGCTTTTACTGCAACTTGCGATGGGTGCCGTGATGAGACATACGGGATCAGGTCTTGCGATTCCCGATTTTCCAACGGTATTCGGGCACTGGTGGCCCGAGTCTTTTTCCTTTCCCATCGCGATTCATTTTGCTCACAGGATGGGGGCTTACCTCTCTGTGATTCTAGTTTCGACTCTTGCGGTGGTAGTCGTTTCTCGGTACTTCACCCAGTTTCATCTCACTCTTTTTGCGGGTGTTTTGGTCTCCGCGGTCTTATTTCAAGTCATGCTCGGTGCTTCCATCCTTTGGTTGAAACGGCCACTGCTTCTCACTACGCTTCACCTTGCGGTGGGGGCGATTTGCTTGGCTAGTTCGGTGTCTCTCACTCTTATAGCGTTTCGTCTGCATGGGTTGGGAATTCAGCCAGCCATTTGGTGGGAAAATTTGAGGAGAGCGGATTTGAATCTGGGTCCTCGGGGAGTAGAAACATGACCCCTCAGACAAAGCAGTATCTAAATGACCTTTTTGAGATGACTAAGCCCCGCATTTGCCTCTTGGCACTTTCCATGGCGGCACTCGGATATTTTCTGGGAAGTGAGGGCCCGCTTCTGTGGGGCCGTTTGGCTTGGACTCTTCTTGGCTTAGCTTTGGTGGGGGCTGCGTGTGGCGCTATCAACCAATTTCAGGAACGCGATATCGATGCACTCATGTGGCGCACGATGAATCGCCCCTTGCCGTCCGGAAGAATGTTACCAGCTCATGCCCTGTGGATGGGCGTGATTACCGCCGTAATGGGAGAGTGCGTACTTCTTTGGTTCGTAAATTCAGTGACGGCTCTATTGGGCGCATTTACCCTTTTCTTTTATCTGGGAATCTACACTCCATCTAAGAGGGTCTCCTCTCTTTCTACTCTCATTGGAGCCATTCCCGGAGCATTGCCGCCTTTGATGGGCTGGACGGCTTCCCACGGAGTCGTCACAGTTGAGGGTCTATTGCTTTTTGCGATCCTTTTTCTTTGGCAAATTCCTCACTTTTTAGCGATTGCGTGGATTTACCGTGAGGACTACGCGAGAGCGAGGCTTCCGATCTTGTCCGTAGTGGATGTGGAAGGGTCGAGCACTGCTAAGCAGATCATTCTGTATTCTATCGTCCTTTTGCCCCTGACTTTGGTTCCTTCGCTTTGGGGGGTTACGGGACACATTTACTTTCTGGGCGCTTTTGCCCTGGGGATTTGTTTTCTCCTCTACGGTATTCGCTTGGCCGTGCAAAGGAATCACTATTCTGCCCGACAATTATTTTTGGTCTCTATTTTTTATCTGCCTCTACTAGGCCTTCTTATGGTCTGGGATCGAGTGTTCTAATGGCAATGCAAAAACGTTTCGTCCTATTTTTGTCCCTCTTTGTTTTCATGCCCGTCGTTGCCGTAGGAGTGTTGGCGCTTACTAATAGTTTTCGCGTCCATGACCTCCAAGTTTTTGGAAGCGTTCCCTCATTTTCATTAACGGAAAGGAGTGGGAAGGGGCTTCGGAGTGAGGATCTCAAAGGGAAGGTGTGGATTGCTAGCTTCATTTTCACCCACTGTGATGGCCAGTGTCCCTTGCTGTGTGAGAAATTAAAGCGAGTACAGAGCAAATTCCGCTTCAAAGAAAACTTTCGTCTTCTCTCTATCACGATGGATCCGACTCGGGATACCCCGGATGTTTTAAAGGAATATGCCACTCGCTTCGAGGCTGATCCCTACAAGTGGCTTTTCCTAACGGGAGAGAAGAAATCCGTGGATTCGCTCGTGCAAAATGGATTTCGCCTGGCGAGCAATGGCCCCGGAGGGGCAGAGCCCGAGGGCATTACTCATAGCTTTAAGCTGGTGCTTGTCGATGGGTTTGGCAGAATCCGGGGCTATTATGATGGGCTGGAAGATGCTTCCGTGAAAGACCTCTTGAGCGATACGAAGAGCCTGCTTCGAAAGACGTTCTAACTGTTAGTGTCCGAAAATCTTTTTCCCAAACTTATTGAGAGCGTCTTGTGCTGCGGGCGGAGCATTCTTAATGAGCTTCTTTGCCTGCTCTTCCGCCAGTTTTTGTGCCTCGGCTTTGGCCTTAGCTCCGGCCGCATTCGCAACGTTATTGAGCGCCACCTTGCCCAAAGCTTCTGGCACCGAGGCATAGTTCGGTGTGGGGGCGAACACGGTGCCTCCGACCGAAATCGGGAATACCACCGGTTTATCGCCTTCCGCTAGAATGTGATCCACGCGAACTCCAGAGGCCTCGACATTTACGTCTCTTGCATGAAGAAGGTTGTAGGAGTCAA
>JAHFAF010000022.1:0-12881 GCA_023250715.1 Pseudobdellovibrionaceae bacterium
TTACCTTGTCGGGGGTGACAACTAAATAACTCTCTTTTTCAGTTTTCAGAAGTTCATCGATTCCGCAAAACCTGTGGAGCCTCCCTTTTTTGAGGAGAGCGACCTGTTCACACAGTTCCTCAGCGTCGGCAAGGATATGCGTACTAAAAAATATTGTTGTACTGGGAAAATCTTTTCCGATTCCCCGGATCAGTTGCCGAATCTCGATTCTTCCCAAGGGGTCCAGGCCGCTCATCGGCTCGTCGAAAATGAGAAGCGAGGGTTGATTCAAGAGCGATTGAGCAATGGCAAGCCGCTGTGTCATTCCTTTGCTGAAGCCTTGCACTCTCTCCTGAGCCGCGTTCTTGAGTCCGACCCGTTCGAGAAGTTCTGGTGTTCGTTTTCTCAAGATCGCTTGGTTGAGGCCAAGGAGTCGCCCGTAATATCCAAGAATCTGTTCCGCCGTCAGAAACTTTTGAAACCTGGGATTTTCGGGGAGGTAGCCGATATTTCGTCTCGCATTGCGGTCTCTCGCGGAGATTCCCTCGATAAGAATCTCGCCCTTGGTTGGACTTAGAAACCCTAGGATCATTTTTAAGGTAGTGGATTTTCCCGAGCCGTTGGGTCCTAAGAGACCAACTATTTTTCCTCTCGGAACTGAAAGGGAAAGCGAATTCACGCCAATTTTCTTTCGAAAGAGTCCGAGAGAAAATTCTTTGGTGACCTCGATAAGCGTGATGACGTCTTTATCCATAAATTTAAGACTTGGGTCGGTAAATTCCCACCTGGTCGATTCCTAGTTCCTTTTCCGAAGGCTGAGCTACGATCGATCGTGTTTTTGAATCATAATGAAACTGAAACTTTTCGTGAAGTAATGTTGCAAGATCTTCTTCATTGCCTTCCTCCATCGAGCTCAAATCTCTTCCCATCGTTGGGAGGAGCGGCACCAAGGCGAGTAATCTCTCCGGCTCCTTGCGATAGGCTCTTCTAAATTGTTGTAGCGCATCTTGCCACCTTGCCTTTTCGAGTGCGAAGCGAAGGGAGCGAATTCTCTTTTTCAATCGGTAACGTGCCTCAGCGTCCGAAAGTCCGGGATAGATCTCGAGCGCGAGCTCTAAGGACTGCCAAAGCGCTCCCGTCTCGCTCAAAAGGCGAATGCCCAGGGCGGTCAGGTACGGGGGGGCACTCTCCATCGAGGATGCTCGGAGGATCTCCTTCGCCGCTTCCGAGTAGAGTCCCATTTCGAAAAAGAGGTGGTAGCCGAGAAGGTAATGGGTCCGCCAATAGTGGGGGCGACGGCGGGCCCAAGCCTCGAGCAAAAGGCGGGCACCTAACTTGTCCCGGCGAAATACGGAAAGATAGGCTGCTCCGAACTCGTAGGGCCGTTGGAATTGCGGATCGAGAGTCGTAATTGCCTGGAGCTGAGCGTATTCCCAGCTTACCTGTTCTTCCTTTAGGGGCGTGTGTTGCGCTCCTTGCAGAAGTTTTATCCACAGAAGATCGGCGATAAGATTCTGAAACCCGAAACTACTGCGACGAAGGGCATTTCCTTCATAGGATGCGGAGAGGGGTTTTAGAGCCAATGAGTGCTGACGCACGGGGGTATAACGAGAATCTAGAGCCACTTTTCCAAAAAGTGCGAAGATTCCCAAGGCCCCCGCCAAAATACCCAATTGAAAGTGTTTCATGAAAGTGAGTTCTAAACTCGCTCTATTCTACTGAAAGATTCTGCGGATGGGAAAGAGAGGAAGGTTTATGAAGTTGAGGGAAGGCCGAATAAAAACTTTTAACCATCGGCAACAGGTTTTGGGGGGTGAATGGAAATAGGAAGGTCAAACAGCTTCCATTCGTCCTCACCCTCAACTTCAAATTGTCAAAATGCTTCGCCTAATTCTGAGAGCCTCAACTGCTTCTGCTAACTACTCGCTGCTAACTTCGGCTCCAAAATTTTTCGAGACAAAGTTTGTTAAAGCAATCCCCTTGCCAACTCTTTCGCAATTTTGCGAAATATTTACGCACGCATTTACTTGTGACTCGTTGCGTCGGTTCCGAAGTGGACCTTTTACTGAACCCAAACTGGGACTAAATCCTACGTCAGGATAAATGTTTGGAATTTTAGGAGGTTATATCCATCGAAAAGGACCTATTTTGGAACCGGAAAGGGTTAGTCATTGTGCTCTAAAGATCGCCACCATTTCGGGGAGTTACCAATCTTAAGTAATTGAAATTACTAATTAAAATTAGATCACCCCCCCTGGCATTCCACTTGCTCCTTTCCTAGCTTCTATGGTCTTAATGAACCTTCTTCGCACCCGAATCGAGAAAAAGAGCCACCGATTCCTCGTTCTTTGTTTGCTCGTGGCTCTAGAATTCATTTTTGGCGCATATCTATGGCGGAAATCCAAACCTGAGGCCATTCTCGGATTTTTGACCAAGAACGGCGATCATTTCACCATCGCCTGGCGAGATACCTTAAAGGGCTATGAAAGCCATGACGCATTATCTATAGAAGATGCCATGCGCTTTGCTCGAGAGGAATTACACCTTTCCGCAGCGGTGAACCCTATTTCGGAATTCGAACTAGAACATGTATGGACCCAAGATCGATTTGGAACCTATTTGGTGATGTGGAAAACCCACAGCATAAACTTTCTAAATCAAATCACTTTTAACCGTCGCTCGGATGCGATGTTTTTCGCCGCCGCCTTTCGGCAGGGAAGTTATTCCCCCTCTCCGTTCGGACACTCTGTTCTTCTGCTACCGAAGTCAGCGGAATAGTCACCACTCATTGTCATTTTTCATAAACTCCTCTATTTATTATGTTTGCCCTTCTGGAGGAGTTTAAATTGGCGGCCAAGATATCTATCACCTCGAGTCAACCTTCTAGCGCGGATGCCTTAGTTCTCGGCTGGTTTCAAGAAGAGAGCGAGGGCAAGTCGAAAGAGTCGACGCCGGTTTATCTCGGAAAAAAGTCCAAGGACATAGATGCTATTGCCTCAAGGCTGAAGCAGTCGAAGCATTTTTCCGCGAAGAAAAACGAGACGGACCTTCTCCGCTATTTTCCCGTTCAGGACTTTCCCAATACGCTATTGGTCGGGCTCGGAAGTTTGAAAAAAGTGAATTCGGAAGTCTTGAGACAAGCGGGCGCCGCTGTTTCACTGGCTCAGAAGAAGGCTAAGCTTGGAAAGATCTCGGTCGTGGGGGAGAGTTTGCTCGCAAAGGTCGCCCCGGCGGATCAACCTTACTATCTACAGGCCTTTTGTGAAGGCTATTTGATGGCGGGTCACGAGTACAAGGATCTCAAGAAGGCCGACAAAACGTCGTTTGAAATGCAAGGGATGGAAATTGCCGGGGTGAAACCGGGTGCGGAGGTGAACACTCAAGCATCCATTCTAGCGTCTGCGGTGAATTTCGCGCGCGCTTTGGGCGATCGGCCCGGAAATTTTCTGACGCCGGCTGAATTCGCAAAGATATTGGAAAAAATGGCGAAGGACCAGGGGCTGAAATGCAAGGTGTTGGGTCGTTCAGAGCTTCAAAAGGAAAAGATGGGGCTCTTTATCGGGGTGGCTCAAGGTTCGGTTGAAGAGCCGAAGCTCATCATCCTTGAACACCGAGGGGGAAAGAAAACGGATAAGCCCATCGCACTCGTCGGAAAAGGGGTAACCTTCGATACCGGCGGAATCTCTCTAAAACCGTCGGCCGCGATGGAAGATATGAAATACGACATGATGGGTGCTGCCGTCGTAGCTGGAATCATGCATGCCATCGGTGCTCTCAATCTTCCTCTCAATGTTGTGGGGCTCATTGGAGCCACGGAGAACATGCCGGGGGGAAGAGCTCAAAAGCCGGGAGACGTCGCACGAAGCATGAGCGGAAAATCGGTGGAGATAATCAATACCGATGCCGAGGGACGCTTGGTATTGGCCGATGTGATCGAGTACACGCAGAAATATTTTCAACCTCAAGCCATGCTCGATTTTGCGACATTGACTGGAGCTGTGGTGCACGCGCTAGGAAGTGTAACTTCGGGAATTATGGGAACTTCCCCAGACTTAATTGGCAGAATGAAAGATTCTGCCGTGCATACGGGAGAACGGGTTTGGGAATTGCCCTTGTATGAAGAGTACGAAGAAGACTTACGCAGTGCGGTAGCAGATATTAAGAATAGCGGCAGCCGAGAAGCTGGATCGAGTAAGGGGGGGATATTCATTAAGTTCTTCGTAGATTCCAAGATACCTTGGGTTCATTGCGACATTGCAGGCTCGGCCTATCACCGCAAAGATGTGAACTACCATCCTGCCAAATACGGGGCTGGCGTTCTCATTCGCCTCATGGCCCATTTGCTTCAAAATTGGAAGCCACTCCCCCAGGCGCATTCGTAATCCGCCTGGTATACTAGATCTATCCCCATGAAAACTCGATCCACCGTAGTGACTGCGGTCATCTGCTCTCTGTTGCTGACGACTACCGTCTATGGCGAAGCCATATCGGATAAAGGTTCCGCCATTAGCCCGAAACACATTCCCGGCGCCGGAGAGTTCGTACACGGTCAAGGCTACGGAAAATTATTGATGCGGGTTTTGGTGGTCGGTTCGGTGCCGGTACAGGGGATTCATTACGTTCCCGAAGGAACGGATTTAATGTTCGCCATCATGTATGCGGGTGGGGTCGGGGAGTTTTCGAAGCTGAACGGCATTACGATTCGGCGACGGGAACAAAAGGATTTAATTAAGGTCGACCTCGAGGATCTCATCGCCGATGGGGAAGGGATCCCGAAACTTGCAGATGGGGATGTCATTGCAGTCCCTTTCAACTGGCGCAAGAACTTACAAACCTACCTGACGATCACGGGCTTTCTTACCGCTATTACCAGCCTCACCCTTTCCATTGTCGCTCTTCAAAAAGCGACAGCAAAACCCTAAAAAAAAGGCGGGCCGTTTGCACGACCCGCCTCAAGATTGATCAGGGACGATTTGGTTTACATCATTCCCGGCATTCCACCCATTCCGCCGTGGCCATGGCCGGCGCCCGCAGGTTCATCTTCCTTGGGCTTTTCGGTGATCATGGCTTCAGTGGTGAGCATCAAGGAGGCGATGCTGGCCGCGTTCTGCAGCGCACATCGGGCCACCTTGGTGGGGTCAATCACGCCAGCCGCCACGAGATCTTCATACTTCTCAGCTAATGCATTGAAGCCGAAGTTCGTGGAAGTGTTCGTGCGGACCTTGTCCACCACGATAGAGCCTTCGTAGCCCGCGTTTTGAGCTATTTGACGAAGTGGCTCCTCGAGCGAACGGCGGATGATATTTACTCCGAACTGTTGCTCGTCCGCGAGCTTCAGCTTCTCAAGCGCTGCGGCTCCTCGGATGTAGGCCGTACCGCCGCCGGGAAGAATTCCTTCTTCGACCGCCGCACGAGTCGCGTGCAAGGCATCTTCCACGCGCGCCTTTTTCTCCTTCATCTCGACTTCCGTCGCAGCTCCGACATTGATTACGGCAACGCCGCCAACCAATTTCGCGAGACGCTCTTGGAGCTTCTCCCGATCGTAGTCAGAGGTGGTCTCTTCGATCTGAGCGCGGATCTGTTTCACTCGGGCGTCGATCTCCTTCTTATCGCCAAGGCCGTCCACAATCGTGGTATTTTCCTTGTCGATGGTGATCTTCTTGCACTGTCCGAGCGAATCGAGACGCGCACTCTCGAGTTTCAAGCCGAGCTCTTCCGCGATTACCTCACCACCGGTGAGAACCGCGATGTCCTTCAGCATGTCCTTCCGGCGATCGCCGAACCCAGGGGCCTTAATGGCGGCCACTTGGAGCGTTCCGCGCAGCTTGTTCACCACGAGGGTGGCAAGCGCTTCGCCTTCCACGTCTTCCGCGATGATGACGAGCGGACGACCAGCTTGCACAACCTTCTCCAACAAGGGGAGAAGATCTTTCATGCCGGAGACTTTCTTGTCGTTAATAAGAAGATAAGGATTGTCGAAGTGGACTTCCATCGTCTCCGCGTTGGTCACGAAGTACGGGGAAAGATAACCACGATCGAACTGCATTCCTTCCACAACTTCCAAAGTCGTCTCGGCGGTCTTGGATTCCTCGACCGTGATGACGCCTTCCTTGCCGACCTTCGCCATCGCTTCCGCGATGAGCTTTCCAATCGTGGAATCGTTGTTGGCGGAAATAGTTCCGACCTGAGCGATCTCTTTTTCGTCCTTAATCGGCTTCGAGAGCTTCTTCAGCTCTTCGACGACCGTTTCGACTGCCTTGTCGATACCGCGCTTAATTTCCATCGGGTTAGTGCCGGTCGTGACGACCTTGGCGCCTTCCCGGAATATCGCCTGCGCTAACACGGTTGCAGTGGTTGTCCCGTCACCAGCGTCATCGCTGGTCTTCGAGGCCACTTCCTTCACCATCTGCGCGCCCATGTTCTCGAATTTGTTTTCGAGCTCGATCTCTTTCGCTACCGTGACACCGTCTTTGGTGATCATCGGAGCGCCGAACGACTTCTCAATGACTACATTGCGCCCACGCGGTCCTAAGGTCACTTTCACCGCTTCCGCGAGAACATTGACACCCTTTAGGATTGCCGACCGGGCATCCTCTTTAAATCGTAATTCTTTGGCTCCCATAATCTATTCTCTCCTTTATAAAGTTATTTGTGCTCGACGATGCCGAGGATGTCCTCTTCACGCATCATGAGGTACTCAGTTCCATCAATCTTGATCTCGGTGCCGGAGTATTTGCCGAACAACACGCGATCTCCCTTTTTTACTTCGAGCGGCGCTTTTTTGCCGTCTTCGAGGACTTTTCCACTGCCGACTGCGATGACTTCGCCCTGCTGGGGCTTCTCTTTCGCGTTGTCGGGAATAATGATTCCACCTTTGGTTTTCTCTTCTTCGTCGAATCGCTTGACGATTAAGCGATCGTGTAAGGGCCTAATATTCATAGTTTTTTCCTCCGAAAAAAGCGTTTTCCGATCTTCTATGAGCCCGCATATATTGGGAATTTCCCAATTTTTGTCAAGTCCCACCGTCCGACCCGCCGCTGGGCTTCTTAGTTTCCTTCGAATCCGTAGGCGTCTTTTTATAGTCGGTTGCATACCAGCCGCTGCCCTTGAGCTGGAAACTAGTCCGGGAGAGCTTTTTCTCCACAGGGCCTTTTCCGCACAATGAACACACTGTCAGAGGGCTATCCGAGAACTTCTGAATAGCCTCAAACACCTTCTGACAGCTTCCGCACTGGTATTCGTAGATCGGCATAAGTTCTTAGGCCTTCAACCTAGGGATGGACCGAAAAAGGTCAAGCCCAGTTGACATAAAAAATAGGGTTCCCATATTACTCCATGAAAATAGAAGTTTTGGAGGCATCCAGATGGCTAAAATTATTGGAATCGACTTGGGAACTACAAACTCATGCGTCGCGGTGATGGAAGGCGACGATGTGAAAGTCATCCCTAATGAAGAAGGTGGCCGAACTACTCCCTCGGTGGTGGCTTTTACCAAGGACGGGGAAAAGCTGGTGGGCCAAGTTGCGAAACGTCAGGCGATTACGAACCCTGAAAACACAGTTTATTCCGTAAAACGTTTCATGGGCCGACGGTTTGATGAAGTCGGCGGCGAAACGCAAATGGTTCCTTATAAGGTTGCCCGCGGAAGTTCCGGCGGAGCGGAAATCGAGATTCGTGGGAAAAATACCAACCCTCCCGAAATTTCTGCCCTCATTCTCCAAAAATTGAAAAAGTGTGCGGAAGACTACCTAGGCACTGAGGTAAAAGAAGCGGTTATCACCGTACCGGCCTATTTCAACGATGCTCAACGCCAGGCAACCAAGGATGCCGGACGAATCGCTGGGCTAGATGTAAAGCGCATTATCAACGAGCCGACCGCCGCCGCTCTTGCCTATGGCCTGGATAAGAAGAAGGAACAGAAAATTGCTGTCTACGACTTTGGTGGCGGCACTTTCGATATTTCGATTTTGGATGTTGGCGATAACGTCGTTGAAGTGAAGTCCACAAACGGAGACACCCATTTGGGCGGTGATGACTTCGATCAACGAATTATTCAATGGCTCGTCGATGAATTTAAGAAGGACCAAGGAATCGATTTGAGCAAGGACAAGATGGCCTTGCAACGCCTGAAAGAGGCGGGGGAGAAGGCGAAGATAGAGCTTTCTTCAGCAATGGAAACGGAGATTAATCTTCCGTTTATCACTGCGGACGCCAGTGGACCTAAGCATCTGCAAAGTAAATTAAGCCGCAGTAAGTTTGAACAGTTGGTGGATGACTTAGTCGAGAGATCGATTGAGCCCTGCCGAAAAGCATTGAAGGACGCTGGGCTTTCCGCGAGTGAAGTGGATGAGGTGGTGCTGGTCGGAGGATCGACCCGAGTGCCGAAGATTCAAGAAGTAGTAAAGAAGTTTTTCGGGAAGGAACCGAACCGTAGTGTGAACCCGGATGAAGTGGTCGCTGTCGGCGCTGCGATTCAAGGTGGTGTCTTGAGTGGCCAGGTGAAAGACCTCTTGCTCCTAGACGTTACTCCCCTCTCGCTCGGTATTGAAACTCTGGGGCACGTTTTTACCAAGCTCATTGATAGAAACACTACGATTCCGACGAGAAAGAGCCAGATCTTTTCTACGGCCGAGGATAATCAGACCACGGTAGAGATCCATGTGCTGCAAGGTGAGCGCGAAATGGCGTACGACAACCGGACCCTTGCGCGCTTCCAGCTCACGGGGCTGCCGAATGCACCTCGGGGCGTGCCGCAGATTGAAGTAAGCTTTGATATTGATGCAAACGGTATCGTTCACGTTGCCGCGAAGGATATGGCGACGAGTAAAGAGCAGTCCATCAAGATTACCGCTTCGAGCGGGCTCAGCGAGGCTGACATCCAGAAGATGGTGAAGGATGCGGAATCCAACGCCGCCGAAGACAAGAAAAAGCGCGAGCGCATCACGGCAAAGAACAATCTGGACAGTCTCGTGTACAGCACCGAAAAGCTCTTGAAGGAGAGCGGGGATAAACTGCCGAGCACCATGAAGGGTGAAGTGGAAGGCCTTGTGAAGGAATCGAAAGAGGCGATTGAGAAGGATGATTTCGATTTGATGAAGGCCGCGCATGACAAGCTGAGCGCTCTTTCTCACAAAATGGCCGAAGAGATGTATAAGGCCTCGGCCCAACAACCACCTCAAGGGGGCGCGCCGGGAGGCGGCGGCGGTGAGGAAGCGAAGAAAGAGGATGAGCCGATCGAGGCTGAGTTCCGAGAGGAAAAGGGAAACTAATTTGACCTAGGCATAGGCCGCTCTTAAGATTGCGGCCTATGCCTTTTTCTATTTCTACTATTCATGGCCGTGAAGTCTTAGATTCCAGAGGAAATCCCACCGTCGAAGTCGAGCTTGCCTTGAGCGATGGAAGCATTGGAAGGGCAATCGTTCCTTCCGGGGCCTCGAAAGGTCAGCGTGAGGCGTTGGAACTTCGAGATGGGGATAAGCAGCGCTATCTTGGTAAGGGAACTCTCACCGCCGTTCGGGTGGTGAATGACACAATCGCGAAACTGATTACGGGAAAACCAATCGAAGACGTCGGTTCTCTGGATAAGTGGATGCTCGACGCCGATGGCACTTCTCAAAAATCGAAATTGGGCGCGAATTCTATTCTGGGAGTTTCTCTAGCTTTTGCAAATGCGGTGGCTACTTCTCGCAAAACTCCACTTTTCAATGTGATTCAGGAGTGGATGGGGACGAAGGAACTCTTATTGCCGATACCGCTCATGAATATCTTAAATGGCGGAGTCCACGCGAATAACGGGCTTGAGATACAGGAGTTCATGATCGTTCCCCACGGATTTAATAGATTTTCCGAAGCGCTTCGTGCCGGGGCTGAGGTGTTTCAGCATTTAAAGCAGCGGTTACACGACAAACATCTCTCGACCGCGGTAGGAGACGAGGGTGGGTTTGCGCCTTCTTTGAAGAATAATCAAGAGGCCCTGGAGTTGATTCTTTTATCAATTGAACAAGCGGGCTACGCGCCGGGAAAGCAAATTTCTCTGGCGCTCGATGTTGCTGCGAGTTCCTTTTTCGACGAAAAAACTGGGAAGTACACCTACGACGGCACTCCAATAGCGCGGTCCAATCTGCTCGATGTCTATGGCGAGTGGATTAAGAAGTTTCCGCTTTTGAGCATTGAGGACGGTCTGGAAGAGAATGACTGGAAGGGTTGGACGGAGATGACTGCTAAGTTCGGATCGAAGGTCCAGCTGGTGGGGGATGATCTTTTCGTTACGCAGACTCAGTACGTAAAGCGGGGAATCGAGGAAAAGGCCGCAAACTCGGTTCTCATCAAGGTAAATCAAGTGGGTAGTTTAAGCGAAACGATGGCGACGATGAAACTTTGTCGGCAAGCGGGTTATGGAGCTGTGACCTCCCACCGATCGGGAGAGACGGAAGACGTGACAATCGCTCATCTGGCTGTCGGAAGTGGCTGCGGACAGATCAAGACGGGATCGCTCTCTCGTTCGGAAAGAACGGCGAAGTACAATGAGCTTTTGAGAATCGAAGAATGGGCCGAGAGAAATCGCCGGCCTATTCCTTACTCCAAAGTCCTAGGATCTTAATCTTCGCCATTTTCAGGTCCGCTCGGACCGACCAAAGTGGGTGGCTCAGCGTCGCGGGCTTATTCTTTTCGAAAATAAAATGCGAGAGGAAGAGTGGGCCGTAGATCACAATGGGGGCAATCACCACCCATAGATATCTTCCAGTAAAGAGTCCTGACAGAATCAATAGAGTGCCAAATAGAGTGAAACTCACGTGAATCCATTGTGTAACTGGTTTCGAGTGCAGGGCCATGTAGTGGGGGAAAAATTCTTCAAAGTTCTTCATTTCCGGATCCATGGGGTATCTCCTTGGGTAACTCTCTCTCAACTAATTTTTCATAGACTACTAGCCTTCGCTCATGAGCCGTGCCAGGGAGTCTGTAGTGTTCGTCCTGCACCAATCTAAATTTTCCGTCAAATCGTCTCTGAACTTCATGGATCTCGGGATCGACATTGGGCCCTTTCAAGAAATAGACCTGGCCGCCCTTTTCGAGAGAAGCGGAGGTGCGAAGCAGGGTTTTGTCGATGGTTTCCAGGGCTCTGGTAATCACCCCTTGCACGGGCTCCTGGAAGCTCCGGCTCACCACTTTGTGATCGAAGACTTGAATGTGTTTTAGACCCAGGTCGTGGATCACTCGCTTTAAGAACTCCACCCTTCGGGGGCGGTGTTCAGCCAGGACCATCTTGAGGTGAGGGTAGCGGATTTTTAGTGGGATGCCCGGAAACCCTGCTCCCGTACCGATATCGAGTAGTGGGGAGGGTAATGTCGCAAACTTTCCCACGATGAGGCAATCGACGTAATGTTTGAGGACCATCTGGTGAAAATCGGTAATGCGGGTTAGATCCCGGTCGTCGTTGTGCTTGCGGATAAGATTATGGTACCGCCACAGCTGCTCGAGCTGTTCCTTATTGATTCGAATCCCGCTATTCTCCAAGAGGTGCGCCATTTGTTGAATATTCGGCGGGCTTGGCTTTCGGTTGGGGCGGTGGTGCTGCATGAGGAAGTGTTTTAGTGAATGTTCTATACGAAGACAATCATCTGATTGCGGTCTTCAAAGAAGCGGGAGTTCTCACTCAAGGGGATAAGAGCCAGGCGGCTTCACTCCTCGAGGAAACTAAGCGTTTTCTTAAAGATCGCGATAAGAAGCCTGGAAAGGTCTTTCTGGGCTTGCTTCACCGTCTTGATCGCGATGTGGCGGGGGTGGTGCTCTTCGCTAAAACCTCTAAGGGCGCTGGACGCTTAAGTGAGCAGTTTCGGACGCGAGAGGTGCGAAAGATTTACCGTGCGTGGGTGGAGGGGACTACTCCTCCAGCTACAAAGTTAAAGCACTTCCTCTCTCCCGAAGCGATCCCCCGGGTAGAAGTCCGGGAAGCGGCGAAGGAAGGCTTCAAGGCTGCCAGTCTCATGTTGCGGCGACTCGATCAAAAAGACGGGCAGAGTCTCCTTGAAATTGAACTCGAAACGGGAAGAAAGCACCAGATTCGAGCCCAGCTTTCCGCCATTGGAAATCCTATTCTCGGGGATAAACGTTATGGGGCGAAAGCGAGCTGGAAAGGGAAGGGGATTGCGCTAGTCGCATTTCGGCTGGAGTTTCGCCAGCCTGTCAGCGGGGAGCCGATCATTGTCGAGCTCCCTCCCTTACTAAACCCTTTGGAGGAGCGATGACGAATGCATATCGCTTGTTCCACCGGCCGGGACTAATCGCCGATCGGTTTGGGTCTATCGCCGTGCTTTACCGGTATGAAGGCCAGTGCAAGCTTTCATCGGAAGCGCTTCACAAGGTAGCGGAGCAATTGAAAGATGAATTAGGTCTCACCGCCGTCTGGCAAAAGGAATTCTTCATCGATAGAAACCGCAACGCGCCCAAAAGCATTTTGTTGTGCGGGGAAAATGAGCCCACCGTAGAGGCAACAGAGAACGGCCTGCGCTATCTTATTCGTCCAGAGGAAGGCTATTCGCCAGGGCTTTTTCTAGATCAAAGAGAGAATAGAAAATTCTTGAGAGAAAGGAGTCGAGGCAAACGCGTTTGCAACGGTTTTGCCTATACCTGTGGCTTTTCGGTCGCGGCCGCCGCGGGAGGAGCCGTGGAAACGGTTAGTGTGGACCTCTCGAAGAAATATCTCGAATGGGGCAAGGCGAATTTCGCTTTGAATAGTTTGGAGGGAAATCACCGCTTTATCAGCAAGGATATCTTTTCGTGGGCGAAGCGCGCCGGGCTGTTTGATCTAGTGGTGTTAGATCCCCCTTCTTTTTCGCGCTCCAAGGAAACGGGAGCTTTTTCTCTCAAGAAGGACATCGGAAAACTGTTGGAGTTAGGAGCAA
>JAHFAF010000022.1:12891-26301 GCA_023250715.1 Pseudobdellovibrionaceae bacterium
GAGCAAAGCTCGTTGCTCCGGGAGGGGAGTTTTTCTTTTCCTGCAATCACAGCGAGGTCTCTTCCGACTATCTGAAAAGGAGACTCAAAGAAGTAACAGAGAGAGAGATAGAATGGCTCGACCTTCCTCTTCCACCGAAGGAATTCCCTTTCCAGACATTTCCCCTAAAAATGTTTCTTGCTTGCCTTCAATGATCGAAAGGGGATCCCGGTTCGGCCGAGATCCCCTCCCAGACTTTAGCGATCGCAATTGACTGAAAACACTTGGGGATAGGGGCTCGAATTGGACATGAACTCTCCTGATACGGACCTGATTTTTTCAGGTGCGCCGGGAGGTAAGCCAATTGTCCCTGAGTCTGCGGCTGTGGGTGACTGGTAATAGATAAAGACCCGGGTGCTGTAGGAAGCGAGAGAGGGATCGCAGAATTGATCCACAACGTAGGCCTGCATCTGGAATAAGTTTTTGAAGTTAATGGAGGCGGAAATGGCCTCGGTGTGGAACGAAATTTGTCCTTGAAAAACTTTCTCCACGAATTCATTTCCCACATACATGGAGGCGTTCGCGGTTGCTGATTGCTGCGCTGCATTTTGTGTAACGCTTGTTAGGGTGACTTTCTCGCGATCGCCTACATTCGCCTCGGCTCTTGCTGCGAACAGAACAGCCCATAGAGAAACAACTATAACGAGTACCTTAAACATATTGATCTCCTGATTGTTTGAAGATTAAAGAAGTCGAGTTGGACTATTATTTTAAGGGGGGAAGTAGTTCCTAATCAAGACACGGCCCGAACGTCAAAATGGCCAAAGATCTTGAGGGATCGGTCCTGGGGACGCAATCTCTACTTGGGTTTCTGGTTTTTGTGGTTTGATTAATAAATTATTGCGTCAGTGTCCGGCCTTCCGGATTCTTCGTGCGCTTCGAAGAGCGAATGACGACGACGCCCTGCTTGGGGCCGGGAATTGCGCCTTTCAATAGAATCAGGTTTTCCGCCGGCAACACATCCACCACCAGAAGATTGGTGGTCGTTCTGGGGACGGCCCCGTCGTGACCGGGCATCCCCTTGTTTTTCAAAACTCTTCCGGGGAAGGTGTTCGATCCGTTTGATCCGCCGTGACGGAAGTACTTGGACGTTCCGTGGGTCGCGTGCTTTCCTTTGTAACCTAACCGCTTCATTACGCCGGTGAATCCATGTCCTTTGCTGATGCCGATCACGTCCACTTTATCGCCTTTGGCGAACATTGCGGGATTCAACGCCTGACCTGCTTTTAATTGCGTCAGGTCGACTTCTTTCTCTCCCTTGAAACGCACTTCTTGAGTGGATGCCCTCGCGGCAACTCCTGCCTTTTTGAAATGCCCTTGCCCCGCCTTATTCACGTTCTGCGGTTTTCTAGAACCGATGCCCATTTGGAGCGCATCGTAACCGTCCGTGCTGCGAGTCTTCACTTGCGTGATGTGGCAGCCTGCAGTGTCCACCACAGTCACCGGAATGGATGCTCCCGCTTCGTTGAAAATTTGGGTCATTCCGACTTTTTTCCCGAGAATTCCTAATCGCATGAAATCACCTTCAAAATAGACTGAAACTTATAGCGGATAGATCTAGCAGCGGCAACCCATTTTTGCCGCTAACCCATTAACAAAAAATAAGAAAAACAGGATTCCCACACGAAGCCACCTACCGTTCCCTTCTTCATTCGTGCGATGAAAATAGATGGGTTAGGGGAAAGGGTTGGGTTGAAAATAGATGAATCTTAAGAGGCGCTTAGGCGCTGTGCTGCTTGTTTTAGGTGGGGCGGCTTGGGGACTGCCGGGCTTTCGTCCGGCAACAAATCAACCGTTTATGCTCCAGGACGGGCTGAGTTCTCGGCTCCCCGTCCTGGGAACCCTTCAAGAGAAGATAGAGTTTCGGGACCTGGGCTTTCGCTCCCTTTCCAACGGCCGGCTCGAACTTCGCACTTCTGAAGGAGCCCCCCTTCTCGTTCGCGGTATGCCTCAGGTGCCCCTTTCCGTTCGACGCTACTTACTTCCTTTAGGAAAGACTGCGGTGGCTCGGCTGGAGAATGTTCAGCTCGAAGAAAGCACGGAAGCTGTGGCGCTTCCGAAAACTCCCGAGCCTTATGTATGGGCGAAGTTTGCCCGTCTTCCCAATCTATCGGGGCGGACCGGAGCCTATTTTCCGGGCAAGTTGGTAAGCAGTGCTGTTTCCGAAGGAGAACTTGTCGTTTCCGTTTATCCCGCGCAGGTGGAGCTTGCGACCGGAAAGGTAATGGTAGTGCGTTCCGCGGATCTGAAAATCGATTATTCGGATGCGCCGAGGGAACTCACGGTACGTGATATTTGGGCTCCGACAGAGATTATCATTACCTCCGAGGCGTTGAGAAAGGCGGCTGAGCGGCTACAGAATTTTCATTCCCAGATTTTGAAGCTCAAGAGTGAAATCGTAACGGTGGAGTCGCTTGCCGCGAATGAGCCACCGATCGATGAAGTGGAATTACCCGACGGGTACAAAAAGACGGAAGAGCCATGGGATACTCTCGTGCGAAGGTGGGACCCTAAGAAAAAAGAAGGGTACGATTACTTAAGCGCGCGCAAAATTATCCATTATCTACAGGACAAGATGCGCACGGGGACGGCGACGAAGTACGTCACTCTCCTTGGGGACGCGACGCAAGTGCCTCCCAGCTATTATATTTCAATTCACGGAGACGAAACTCAAATAGGGGTGACGGATCAGTGCTATGCCGCCAAGAACCAATGCATGGAGCCCAAGTTCGCCGTGGGTCGCCTGCCTTTTCAAAGTGAAGAACAACTTCAAATTTACCTGGATAAAGCGCAACGCTGGATGGAGACCTCGGTTGGGGCGAAGAGTGAACTATCCTTGTTTGGAGGAAAAGCGTTTACCTCGGATGTCTTTATCGGGGAACTCGGAGTTTTGAAGACGGTGAACGTCGCGCAGGACGACTGGCGTGGTGTGAAAAAGTATTTTCGTACGCGCCGAAATTATACCAAGGCCAACGTTTTGGATCTCGTGCGCGGGAAGCAGGAGAGCTCCTTCATCTATTATCTCGATCATGGAATGGGAAATCAGTGGTACGTCGAGGACGAATTCGTTACTTCGAAAGAGATTCTTAAGGCAGCAGACTCCGGAGGCGTGAATCCGCTGATCGTCTCTATCGCCTGCACAAACGCCGCCTTCGATGAAAAGACTTCGGCCGAATCCATTCTTTCCGATCCGACGGCGGGGGACGTCTCCGTGGGAGTAGCGCTCTTGCGCTCTCGCGCGGGTGCAGTTGCCTATTTGGGGTCGGCTCGGCCGGCTTTGGGCGTTCCCGTCTATAATTTTGATAAGGGTGGAAACCTGAATCTCAGTGGAAGCACGTACGGGCTTCAGATGTTCGATACGTTTTTTGCAAAATATCGGGATGCCAGACAGGGACGATTGGGGGATCTTATTCTTCAAATGAACCGCGCTTATCTCAACGAGAATGGCAACGATATGAAGGAAGAGGGTAATCGGTGGACCTACTTCAATGTCGAGCTCTTGGGAGATCCCGCACTCGTCCTTCCCGATCGGGGTGCCGGAGAAAAAGTAGCCCATCTTCCTCTGTCGACTTTAGAGACCAAGACCGTTGGCGGAATCATTCCCCTCTTGAAGTGGGAAAGCGGGCAGGGGCTATCCATTCCCTTTACCGCGGATGTGAGTGTAATGGCCACCTTGCTTCGAATGCCGAAGGGATTTGGAAAAGAAGAGGCAATCGATAGCCATCTGCTTGCGGCTGGCGGGGATTATCCCGTGGATTTGTCCGATGCCCAAGCGCCTGGAACTTATTTTTTAAGATTGGAAAACTCGGAAGGAGTTCCATTCGAGCGGCAGGTTTGGTTTAAAGTGCGTTAGTCCTCGCCTTTGACGTTTCGCTCGAATTTTTCGATGAACTCTCGTTCTGTCTCGCCCTCATTTTCATTTTCGAGCTCGAGTTCCTGGACGGCTTGCTTGAATTTGTCGTCGTCCTCGAGGGTTTCTTTCAATCGCGCCATGTAGTCTTCGGGATATTTCTTTGCGAGCCTATCGACATAGGCATTCAAGCGCCGTTCGGCTTTGATGTGCTCGTTCAATCGCATGCGCTTCCAGTTTGCTAAGTAATGCAAGCGGCAGAAGCCTGAATTGACGGCTTCGAGCTTACATTCGTCCTGAGAGCAGTGTTTCTTTTTCGCGGCTTTTTTAGTCGATGGTTTCATAAGGGCCTTAGCCTACGTATCGGATGACTGAAGAGGGGAGCTTAGCGAGAATGAGAAGGGCGACAATTCCTACACAATTTTCAGGGTTTATCGTAAAATCTAGCGAAACACTTTTCCATCGAACCTGTGCGAAAAACTCAGAAAAATGATTCGTTGAGTCGGGGAGACACTTTAGTCACTGTGCTGCTCGGTCTGGTGATTGCGGGTGGGATAGGGTTCGCACTCAATACATTTATTCTTTCTTCCAAAAAGGGCACAGCGAAAATAGCGCAACGGGTTCTCACCGATTTCTATGTGGCGGAGCTGCTCGAATATTTCCGTGCGCTACCCGCAGTGAAAGTGCTCGAAAAGACTTTTGCTTATCCCCGTTGCGCTCACATCAATATTTTAGATCGAGCTCATGGAAACATCGTGAATGGCGATTCTCTGGCGACCTTGCCCGCGACCTGGCTCGACTCTGCACAGTCCTTGAACGCGGACGGGACTACCTTCTATCGAGCTCCCAATCGATTTTACCAAGTGTTCATTGTCGACATGCAGACCATGGTTTTGGATCCAAGCTGTGAGGGGAGTCCTCCCACCCCTCCTTTTAATTTGATTACCGCTTTAGCACCGCTCTCTGGATCCAAAAAGCTCTTGGTTACGGTCGGTGTTTCGTGGGTGCCCATTAATGCGGGGAAAGATGGAAACTTTTCGAACGATGACGTTGAGACCACGGTAGGAAGTGTCTTGATCCCGGGGTCATGAGGATGAAGAACTCAAATGGATTTTCCGTAATCGAGCTGGCCATTGCAGGATTCCTGACCGCGGTAGTGGTCTATCTCGCGGCGTCTCAGCTTAGTTCCGGGCTTAGGACAATGAACTTGCGGCAGGAAGAAATGGAGGCTCAGAAAGATGCCGCGTTTCTTGGCGGGCTGATTTTGAAGCTGGGCCGGACAGCGCAAAGCTGTGATCGTCCCTGCACGAGAACCGTGCCGGCGGGTGAGACCTGCGAGCTTCAGTGCCGGATGAATGGAAAAGAGGTCAGCTTTCTCGCGAATGCCGCGGAGAAATTAGTCGCATATGACGAGTTCCCTACGGGCGGTGCTGCTTGGAATCGAATCCGAACTTTCGGAAAGCCGGTAGCTTCGATTCGGCTCGTAGTATGTGGCTCTGTCGAGCACGCAGGTGGCTGTTCGCTTACCGACGGGATTGAGGCAGGAACTGCGGATATCCCGGCGGTACTAAAGCCTAGGTTTTTTCATTTTTCGGTCATTTTCGCGCCCAATGGAGTTGGTTCCATTGAGCACTCTCTTCAGAGCTCCTTTTATGTCAGAAACCCGCTGCCAGCCATTTTCAATAGCCCGGGTACCACCAACGGATCCTTGAAGGTAATCGAGACCAACCAATGAAAATGAAAAGCTCCACTGCCGGGTTCTCGAGTATTATTTTCGCAGGGCTTTTCGCTGGCATTCTCGCCATCGTGTTAGTTTCGGCAATCACAGCCATGAAATTTCAACAAAAGGAGATCGGAAGAAATATGGATCTTCTCGAGGGCTTCTATCCCGCGGAGGTGGCCGCATGGAACGGTTACGAGGTGATGCGAAATGCGACGGGTGAGACGGCTGCCGGAAGCTCTCCTTCTAATCTAGGAAATGAGTATCATACTCTTGCCGGTAGTCTCCCGACGGAGGCGTACAATCCAGTCGATGCGACCGCAAAATACAACCTCTCGACGACGCTGCAATTCTGCGCCGAAAAAATGCTGAATGAGCGTTTTAAGATTGGATCTCTTACTTACGAAGTTCAGTGAGCGGGAGTGTCGGTCGTATCTTTAAGCTCGATCTCTTGGCCAGCAAAGTCGCTCGATTCGTTAAACGTAAAGAGGATGCTCTCTCCGCTTTGGGTCGCCGTCACGTGTCCGTTCGGGTCGCCAGCGCGCTTGACCATCGTCTGGGAACTTTGAGTCATCGTGAGCCCTGATTTCCAAGGGTACCCGCTGTAAGTGGGAAGAGTGTAAATCGGTTGCGGGGTGTACTTTTGCGGCGGGGGAGAGCCCGCAATAATGCCAGGGGCCCCGGGACCGCCTGGGTTACAGCCGGCATTGAAGTAGTGCACCGAATCCATATCCACCGCCGGAAGGTCGGTCCCATCGACGGTGATGGTGTAAGCGGCTTGAAAACGAACCGCATCCTGACAGGCCGTGGAGTCGTACGAAGGGTTTGTTACTTGGAGATTACTCCACGCTCCGGTGGCGAGATTCAGTTCTACTCGAGCTCCGTCATCGCCCCAGCCCAACCCATAATTGAATTTCAACTTATAGGTGTGGGGATTATCGACGGTAAAAGCCACTGTATCCGAGGCAGCACAGCTGTTGGGGCCGGTGCAATTCACAGTGTAGATATCGGACGCGGTGACAGGGTTTGTTGATCCGGTCCAACTGATTCCGGGCGTTTGCCATGCAAGCTTCGGAACCTGACAGTCGGTAAATCCCGAGGATGCAGTCCATGCCACGGTGAGATTAGAGTCTTTCGCAATTTTTGGTGGAGAGTGCGACGCGTTTATGGTGAGGGCAACACTTACGACGGTGAACGAAACGGTGTTACTGGTGACGCTACCTGTGGGGCCGGTGCAGGTGACAGAGTAACTGTCGGATGCGGTCGCGAGCACATTTCCCGTCCAGCTAATTCCTGGAGTTTGCCAGCCCAGCTTCGGAAGTTGGCAATCGGTAAATCCGGGGGACGCCACCCACGCGACTGTCATTACGGAGTTTGAGGTGATGCAAGCGGGGGTGGGTGATCCGTTTACTGTGAGCGCGACAGTTCCCGGTAGAAGAACGGTGACGGTTTGTGTTTGAGGGTTTGCGTTTCCGCCAGGCCCGCTGCAACTCAGTGAAAAAGTGGTGTCTGCGTTAATGGCGACATCTATTCCGGGCAGCGGTTGGACAGTGCCCGTGACGGAGCCTCCCGCGTAGGTGAGGGTGCACAGATTTGTGCCCAGGGATTCCCACCACACATTGATATGTGTTCCGGCAGCGACGGAATTCTGGGAGACATGAAGTTGGGAAGTTGGCTGATTCCACGTCACCTCAAGACAGTTCTTCACCGCCTTTCCGGATGGGGAAAGTGCACTGCCACAGATTTTTTTTGTCAGAGCCAGACCGGGAGAGGAAGACAGCGCTAATACAAACGTCCAGAGGGCCAGGTTTTTTGTAAGCACTGGCTTTATCTTACAGAAAGTCTTCAAAGAGAAAAAGATGCGGCGTTAGTTTTCTTGTAATACCAATGACTTACTGTCCTGAGCCCTCAGGCGGTGAAACGCTATCTCGGAAAGTACCCGGGCTCCCAGGCGAATGTTTCGAGAAAGGCCCTTTGTTCGTCTTAAACCCCGAGTTCGTAAGCGAAAGGGGACCGAGACTTCCGAGCAGAGCGCCGGCGTATCGCGCTTTAGAAAACAGGCGAGCAAAAGATTCACCGCTTGAGTGGAGGACGGGATTTCCCTTAGGTATCCCTGCACTCGATCCCTGCGCATCAGGCGAAAGGGCACATTGGGGTCCTTCCATTCCAAATGAAAGGCCCATTGAATGCTTCGTCGTAAGATATAAGCGAAAACCTGGCAAAAGAGGCTGTCCAGCCGGTGGGTTCTTGCCCCCAATACGGCGGCCATTCCTTCGCGCGCGGCCCAGAGCCTTTCAAAATCGGAAATTTCATACCTACCGTCGGAATCAACCTGGCAAATATACGTTCCACGGGCGGCATCGTAGCCCCGGCGTACTGCAAGTTCATGGCCGATGTTGAGCTGATGAATGACCCGAAGGCGGGGAAACTCTTTTCGCAATCTATCGAGGATTCGGCCCGTGCCGTCCGAGGAGCCGTCATTCACCACAATGAGTTCAGAGGACGGGATGTTCAGTTTCAGGAAGGTGAGCCACTCTCGGAGCAGTGCGTCTATCGCATCCCCTTCATTGAAACACGGCATGACCACCGAAAGTTCGAGCTGGTGCATGGGCTTCCTTTTACATTGCTAAGACACGTTAGAATAGGTGAATCACCCATATTATATAGGGGTTTCGAGGATTTGAGCAGGCCCTTCCTTGACGCCATTTTCAATGTTGCGTATAAGAGCGTCACTTAGCTTTTAGCGGTAAAGGAACGAATGTCCGAGTACTCCCCTCTACAGGATGCCCTTACCTTTGATGACGTTCTTCTTGTGCCCCGTTACTCTGAGCTGACACCTCCCGAAGTCCAGATTCATACGAAGCTCACCGCCAATATCGCTTTGAAAATCCCCGTGATTTCTGCCGCCATGGATAAGGTGACCGAAGCGCGCACGGCAATTGCGATGGCGCGGGCGGGTGGGGCCGGCGTCATTCACCGCAATCTCACGGTTGAGAAACAGGCATTCGAAGTGGAGAAGGTGAAGAAGAGCGAAAGCGGGATGATTCTCGATCCCGTGACGTTAGGGCCGCAGCAAACGGTAGCGGATGCTTTACAGCTTAAGAAGAAATTCGGAATTTCTGGAATGCCCATTATTGAGAATGGGAAATTGGTCGGCATCGTCACGAATCGGGACCTGCGGTTTGAGGAGAATTTAAAGCGCCCGATCGTGGAAGTAATGACTGCTATCGAAAAACTCATCGTAGCGAAGGTGAATGTCTCGATGGAGGAGGCGATGCGCCTCATGCAAAAGCACCGGATAGAAAAGCTTCCGATCGTGGATGCTGAAAGGAATTTGAAAGGCCTCATTACCATCAAGGACATTGAGAAGAGTATTTCTCATCCCTTAGCAAACCGCGACTCGAAAGGCCGTTTGCGGGTAGGCGCCGCTGTCGGCACGGGAAAAGACTCTCAAACACGGATTGAAGCCCTGCAGGCGGCAGGTGTGGATTTTATCGCTGTGGATACTGCACACGGCGATTCGAAGAATGTGTTGGATGTTGTGAAATGGGTGCGCGGAAAATTTAAGGACTTAGCAATTGTCGCAGGCAATGTGGCTACCGCCGAGGGTGCGACACATCTGTATGAAGCGGGAGCGGACGCAATTAAGGTCGGGATGGGCTGCGGGTCTATTTGTACAACTCGCATAGTTGCTGGCGTGGGCATTCCTCAATTTACAGCGATTAGAAACTGCGCGCCAATTGCGAAGAAATTTGGGCGGACTTTGATCGCGGACGGTGGAATCAAATACTCCGGCGACGCCGTGAAGGCTCTCGCTGCCGGTGCGGATGTCGTCATGATCGGAAGTCTTTTTGCCGGAACGGATGAGGCGCCGGGAGAAATTGTTTTCTATCAGGGCCGAACATACAAAGCCTACCGCGGGATGGGGTCTCTAGAGGCGATGCGTGAGGGAAGCCGCGATCGCTATGGCCAAGCGGGCGTGGATCCGGATGAGCTCGTGCCGGAAGGGATCGAGGGCATGGTTCCTTATCGCGGAGAGATTCAAAACGTCTTATTTCAACTGGTCGGCGGCGTGAGAGCGGGACTCGGTTATTTGGGATGCAAAGACTTGAGCCAGCTGCGCGAGCGCGCGGAATTTGTGCGTATTTCGCAGCAGGGGTTGAAGGAATCCCACGTGCACGACGTTTTCGTAACGAAGGAAGCGCCCAACTATCGTCCTAATTCGTAATGGCTACTCCAATTGTTATCCTAGACTTCGGCTCCCAATTCACACAACTTATCGCGCGCGTGGTTCGGGCCCTTGGCGTCTATTGCGAGATCGAGCCCTACTCGATTTCTTCTGAGGCACTGAAGGCGAAGGGAGCTAAAGGAATCATCCTCTCAGGTGGACCTTCGAGCGTGGGCGCTAAGTCGTCGCCGAAAATTACCAAGACTATTTTTGAGCTCGATGTTCCGATCTTGGGAATTTGTTATGGGATGCATCTTCTTTCCCATCTGACAAAGGGCAAGGTCGAGAGTGGCGGGAGCCGGGAGTATGGTTTTGCCGAGATAGAGATTCTCGAGTGCCATGGACTCTTCGCTGGGTTTAAGAAGGGTGAGAGGGTTTCCGTTTGGATGAGCCACGGCGATAGTGTCGGAAACGTTCCTCCGGGAGCCACCGTACTGGCAAGAAGCGAGCGGTGTCCTGCCGCGATTCAATTGAATCAACTCCATGCAGTGCAGTTTCACCCCGAAGTGGCTCACACAAGCATTGGCGAGCGGGTCTTTAGTAATTTTCTCTTCAATATTTGCAATCTTTCGAATGATTGGAAAATGGAGAACTTTCTCGAGACACGTTCGAAAGAGATTCTGGAGAAAGTGGGAGAGGCTGAAGTAATTGGTGGGGTCAGCGGGGGTGTTGATTCCACGTTACTCGCGGTCTTCCTTGGAAAGATTTTGGGAAAACGGTTTCACCCGGTTCTTATCGATAATGGACTATTGCGGAAAAACGAAGCCAAGGAAGTTGCCATGTTTTTGAAGCGGGTCAATGTGCCGCTTCGGGTGGTGGATGCCAGTAAACTTTTTTTAAAACGCCTTGAACGGGTTACCGATCCCGAGAAAAAAAGAAAAATTATCGGAAAAACATTCATCGAGGTTTTTGAGACGGAATGTAAGCGGCTCAAGAAAGTGAAATTCCTCGCGCAGGGAACGTTGTACCCCGATGTCATCGAGAGCGTTTCCGTAAAAGGGCCTAGCCACACCATTAAAACCCATCATAATGTGGGCGGCCTGCCGAAGCACATGAAGCTCGGGCTGGTAGAGCCATTTCGAGAATTGTTCAAAGATGAAGTGCGGGCCTTAGGAAGAACCTTGGGAGTGCCCGAAGAAATTCTTGCGCGCCACCCATTTCCGGGGCCAGGGCTCGCGGTGCGTATTTTGGGATCGGTGAGTAAGGACCGTTTGGATCTATTGCGGCAGGCCGACGCTATTTTTACGGAAGAGCTGAGAAGCCAGAACCTTTACTCGGATATCTGGCAAGCCTTCGCAGTCCTTTTGCCGGTGAAAGCTGTCGGCGTAATGGGCGATGCCAGAACCTATGAGTCGGTGGTTTCATTGAGGGCGGTGACCAGCCGCGATGGAATGACCGCGGATTGGTACCATTTCGAAAAACCTGTTTTGGGACGTGTTGCCAATCGCATTATCAACGAAGTTCCCGGCATCAATCGGGTTGTGTACGATATTTCGTCCAAGCCACCTGCTACGATTGAATGGGAATGACATGTCTAAACTTGAGTTGATCGATACAACCCGCGCCCCGAAAGCGCTGGGAAACTATTCTCACGCCGTCGGATACGCAAACTTCGTATTCGTTTCCGGAATCGCTGCGAGAAATCCAAAAACAAATTTGATTCCGGGTTTAAAGCTCGATGCTAATGGAAGGAAAGTCTCTTACGACATCCGAGCCGAGACGCGAGCGACTTTAGAAAATATTCGAGAAATTCTGACTGAGGCGGGAACGGACTTGAACCATGTCATTGAGATTAACACTTACCTTCTCGATATGGGCGATTTCGGCGCTTATAACGAGGTGTATGCCGAGTTTTTCCCGATCCACCGTCCGGCGCGTACCACGATAGGGGTGGCCTCACTACCAGGAGATATTTCCATCGAAATGAAATGCGTGGCGGTACGGGAATGAAGACTCAACTCTTCATCGATGGAGCTTGGTGCGACGGGGAAAGCAAAAAAACCTTCCCCACCATCAACCCCGCAACGGAAGAAAAGATCGCGGACATTGCGGTGGCTGAAAAAGTAGATGTCGATCGCGCGGTGAGGGCCGCTCGCGCTGCTTTTGACGGAGGCCAATGGTCTCGATTGTCCTTGGATGAGCGATCCAAGATTGTTCGCCGCCTCGGCGATTTGATTTTGGATAACCGTGAAGAGCTTGCGGAGCTCGAGTCTCGCGATACTGGAAAGCCCATTCGTGAAAGTAGCGAGGGAGATATTCCCCGAGCCGCAATGAATTTTCATTTCTTTGCAGATTTTGCGCTAAAGGAAGAAGGCGAGACTTACTCGAATCCAGGAGAAGTGCACTCCGCTTTTAGAGAACCTTTGGGTGTGGTGGCCTTGATTACTCCGTGGAATTTGCCTCTGTATCTGGAAACGTGGAAATTGGCCCCGGCTCTCATGATGGGCAATAGCTGCGTGTTAAAGCCCTCCGAGCTTACTCCTCTCACTGCTGGGTTTTTCGCTGGTCTTGTAGAGAAGGCGGGATTGCCGAAAGGCGTCTTCAATTTAATCCAAGGTTTCGGAGAAAATGCAGCGGGGGAGTTCCTCTGTTCGCATCCAGGGGTGGATGCGATTTCATTTACCGGAGAAACGGGCACCGGGCGAGCCATCATGAAATCTGCAGCAGTTGGACCTACGAGAGTTTCTTTCGAGCTCGGGGGAAAGGGGGCAACGGTCGTGTTCGCCGATGCGGACTTCGAAAAGGCGGTTATAGAATCCTCGAGGGCAGCGTTTCGCAATCAGGGTGAGATCTGTTTGGCATGTCCGAGAGTTTTTGTAGAAAAATCTCTTTACCCGCGATTTGTGGAGGAATTCGTAAAGCACGCGAAGAATATTCGCGTGGGTGATCCACTCGATCCAAGAACCGAAATGGGGGCTTTAATCGGACGTGAGCATTGGCAAAAGGTGATGGGCTACATTGATCGCGTAAAATCGCCTGGGAAAATATTGACCGGCGGGAAACGGCCCTCGGGACTCGAGAAAGGGTATTTCATCGAACCGACTGTCCTCGTGGATATTGGATTGGATCATCCGGTGAGCAAAGAGGAAGTGTTTGGACCTGTGGTATCCATCTATCCCTTTCAAACGGAAGAGGAAGTGGTCACGGCGGTAAATGATACCCCGTATGGGCTTTCGGCATCCCTTTGGACACAAGACCCAGAACTAGCGCAAAGAATGGCGAAGGCTATTCACATCGGCCTTGTATGGATAAATTGCTGGTTTGTGCGGGATTTACGAGTTCCCTTCGGGGGGCAGAAAAGAAGTGGTGTAGGCCGAGAGGGCGGGAAACATAGTTTGGATTTCTTTAGTGAATGGAAGAGTGTGTGCACGAAAGGAAACACGTGAGTCTATCGACGCAAGAAATGCATGATGTCGCTGCCCAACTTCTCGAGGCGGAAAAAACAAGGAAGACCATTCCTCCTCTGACGAACACCTATCCGAACATCACACTCGAGAATGCCTACCAAATTCAGCTTCTCAATGTGAATCAGTGCTTGAAAACAGGCCGAAGGCTCATGGGTTACAAAGTGGG
>JAHFAF010000252.1 GCA_023250715.1 Pseudobdellovibrionaceae bacterium
GGAGGAAATGCTTCCGCCGATGGTTGGCTTAATGGCGATAGGTTGGTGGGTACTCCCTCCCTGGGCAGTCTTTCCAATTCATCGGGTAGCAGGATGGGGGGATCTGCTTCGGGAAGTTTCGCCGCGATGGATATGGCGGAATGCATTCTCTACGATGCTCAGCTCTCGAACACGGACAGGCAATCCGTAGAAGATTACCTCGGAAATCGCTACCAAATTACGATCAATCACTAAAAGATAAAGTGCAGGCTTGTGCGCAAAAAGTGAGTGAAGTTACTATTGAAAAGTGCCGTGTAGCCCAAGGTCCAGCGATTAATTTTCCAATCCTTTAGAACATCGAATGCATATCCCACATTGAAGCTTCCCGCGAGGCTGGTTCCTCCATAGCTGAGCCAACTTTGCGCTCCGCCTCCGATTTCAAAGGCCCAGTTGCCGGTCGGAAGTCCGGCAAGTGCTTGATAGTTTAAAATGGGGACGGCTCCACCCCCAATTTTTTTCAAGAAAAGAACGCCGAAATCCCCCCGTACGTAATATTTCTGGAAAGCCTCCCACATCGGGCAATAGCTTACTTGTATCGAGGTTCCGCTTCCATGGCGAGCCTGGGAAAAGGCTGACAGTCCCGCTGAAAAAGAAAGCAGGTGGAGTTCATTTCGACTTGCCGGACTCTCCACAAGACTCAAGGTGGGAGTAGCGGGACTCATTTTCGACTCTTCCACTTTAGCTACTTTTTGCTTCGGCTTTTCCTTCTCGGTGAAAACCAAGTTGTATAGCTGTCCTACTCCAGAGGAGTTGAATAACCGAACCGCATGAACGTTCGCAAACCAATTTCTGTCTTTTCCAAGAGCGGCTCTACCTCGTCCCTTGATGAGTGCCAACTGATTATCGTCAAATTTAGCGGAGGTGGCGCCCTTGGATAATTCAAATACGATTTCATTAGTTTGGATCAGAACCCGCGATAGGCGGGGAAGTTCGAGTTTAATTATCGGCGAAAGGTTTCCGTCTTGTGATTTGGATCTGAAATCAAATTTGGAGTCTCCCGTGGACAGATAGAAATCGGGATTACTCGGGTCGCTGGGAATAATCTCTTTACCATTCAGAATCAATACGGAAACACTTTCCCCCCGTTTTAAAACCACCTTTTCATTGATAGCGATGGTCAGGGGGCGAAGAGTTCCGGATACAATGTTCGGGACGGGGAGCGTTTCTATCTCCCAGTCCGAAGCAATCCCCATAGCAGGGAGTAGGATTAGAAAAAGGAAGAGCGTCTTAGGCCGCCTCATCGTCCTTCACTTCGGCTTCCTTGAAGCCATATTTCTTAAGTTTGTAGTGCATGGAGCCGCGATTGATTTTTAAAACTTCGGCCGCCTTTGCCTGATTTCCCCCCGTCTTGGCTAGGGCGTCGGCAATCATGCGCCTCTCTAGTTCTTCGACCGCTTCCGACATTCCTTGCGCGGCGCCAATAGAGGTCACTGCGGAAGGTTCCGGAGATTTCACTCGAAGCTCAACCGGCAGTCCATTTGGTCTTACCACCCCGACTTCACCGCCCATTACGACGAGTCTTTCCAATATATTCTGAAGCTCACGCACGTTACCGGGGTAGGAGTATTGAAGAAGGCAGGCCAAAGTATCTTCTCCAAGTTTCAGTTTTCTTCCGCACTCTTGATTTAACTTCTCCCAGAAATAGGGAATGAGAATGGGTAAATCACTCTTGCGATTGCAGAGCGGTTGCAATTCAAAGGTGAGCACACTCAACCTGAAAAAGAGATCCTCTCTGAAGGATCCTTCTTTGGTCATTTGTTTTAGCGGGCGATGTGTGGCCGCAATCACCCGCGCATCGCTTTTTATCTGCCGTACTCCGCCAACGCGAAAAAACTCTTTCTCCTGGAGAACCCGAAGAAGCCTTGCTTGAATTCCGGGGGAAAGCTCGCCAATTTCATCCAAGAAAATAGTACCGCCTTTTGCCAGTTCAAACTTTCCCGGCTTAGCGGCATTGGCCCCGGTGAAGGCTCCCTTCTCGTGCCCAAAGAGCTCGGATTCGATGAGTTGCTCACTCAAGCTTGCGCAATTGATTGCGATGAAGGGGTATTTCGATCTTGGGCTTGCGGCATTGATAGCCTTTGCAATGACCTCTTTGCCAGTGCCACTGGGTCCGAGAATCAGCACCGGAGACTGGACTAGCGCCACCTTCGCTACAAACTCATTGGCGTTTTTGATGTTTTCGGAGCAGCCTAGAATCCGTGTGGTATTTTCCGGCCCCTCCGCTCTTAAGATCTCTTTCGCTCGCCACACTTGAAGATCTTCTATTTGTTTTAAACGGTGGTCGAGCTCCTCGAGCTCGAAGGGCTTCACCAAATAGTCTTCCGCGCCTAGCTTCAAAGCTTCCACTGCTTGATCGATAGACGCGTGGGCGGTCATCAAAAGGCAGCATGTCGAGGAGGAGATCTCTTTGATCCGGCGAATTAATTCTAAGCCAGTCATCCCGGGCATCTTGTTGTCCGTGAGAACAAGATCGACCGCCTTGTTCTTAAAGTGGTCCAGAGCGGAATTCCCATCCGAGTAGGCCACTACTTCATGGGTGGAGCTCAAGAAAGTCTTCAGCGATTCACGGAGATTCGCCTCATCTTCCACGATCATGATCTGCATACAAGACTCCTCTAGTCTCTTATCGGAAGGACAGGGGAAGGGGCTTAGCTCAATTTTTCTATGCGTTTATCCCGTTAATTTCGAATGCAAAACAGACGATAACTGAAGGGAGATGAAACCACGCAGTACACTCATTGCCCTTGGCGCGTTGATCCTCGTTCTAGCAGGGGTATTTTTTGCTTCTCGGGAGTTCTCTCAGCCGAAGCTAGAGCCTTCAAAGCCGGAAAAGGTCGGTCTCGCACATTTGGAGAATGCGCTCCCCATGGTGAGTCATAAGCGAAATGACGGTCAAACTTGGGAAGAGAGTATTCCCGGTGTTTCGTATTTTGAGTTTGATGCGGTGCAGACGCACGCCAGTGCTGCCGCAAGAATAGCATTCGACGCGGGAACGAAAATGGATCTCGCGGAAAATACCCACGTCATCATCACAGCACCGCCTCAACCTATCGAGTCTACCGAACAAAGGGCCATTGTAAAAAATGGAAGCCTCAAAGGCAGGACGAATACGGGGCTCTGGCTAATCAATTCAGGGACACTTTTCCGATTAAAGCCAAAATCCAAAGACGAGGAGGCAAGCGTTCAATACTCCTTGCGAGACAAACATTCGCTCACGATCACTCTCGAATCGGGAAAGGGTTCCGTGTTCAGGAAAAAAGAAGGTCCCGCTGGAGCCGCTGCCCCTTCCTCTGGCAACCTGCAGCTTGCAAGCTTTGAATTGGAAGTAGGAAAACCATCCCAGTTTGAAGTTGTCGAAGAGCCCGAGTCGCTGGAATGGAAAGTGACTGATCTGGAAAAGGCGGAGCCGGAAAAAGCAGCGGAGCCCCGCTTTGACTTCTCAGTAGATCTTCCGCCGGATAACTCTATCGTCAATAAGCCTAATCTTATTGTAAAAGGAAAGGTAACTCAGAAGGGAGGGCGGCTTCTCGTAAATGGAAAAGAGGTGAAGCAGACGGAGTCCTTGTCTTTCGAATCGGTAGTAGTGCTCAACAAAGGCGCCAATCGAATCATCATCCAATTGGTACAACCCAACGGCAAGTCGCTTTACCGCCAATGGGTCTTTGTCCGGAGAAAATAGTGAAGATTCGAACCGAGCTTACACTTATTTTGTGCGGATCGGTCCTCTTCACGGCCCTTCTCATCACTTTCGTGTCCGCGCATTTTTTCACTAGGGATCAGGAATCCTACCTAAATGATCTTCACTCTACGATCGCTTTATTTCGAAAAACCCAGATAGCATTGCAAATGGATGATCTTTACTCGCGCTCGGCCTCTTGGGTCGGTTCTATTCAGGCTCTGGAAAATGCGGTGAAGACGGAAGGGGCGGTAAGCGGAGAAATCTGGGAAGACAATGTCCTTGTCGCGGCCTATCCGCATTCCTCTGGTCTTGTTTCTCCTCCGGTAATGAAGCCATCAGGTTGGTCGCTTTCATTTGAAGAGAAAACAAAAAAAACGGTTCAGTGGATTGGATACCATGGGAAACGAGCCGTTCGCCTCACTCTTCCGGATTCCTTTCTTACGGAAAGTTTGTCGCCCTTTCAAGGCACGAGACTCCTAATGATCGATTCCGAGGAACAGATCTTCGCGCTTAATGGGGGTGGCCACTCCAGCCCCGATTACCTTCCCATAAAAAGTGCTCTCAAAGATCTCCTTTCCACTCCCCTAGGAGTTGTGAAAACCAAACGGTACCTCGGTAGGGATGGCGCTTATTTCTTGGGAGCGACGGCTCCATTCTCGACGGCTACTCCGTTGATAATCTTGGTAAGCACTCCAAGATCCGCCGTCGATGCGGTGGTTTTTCGTACCTACCGGCAATCTGCTTTAATTGCGATTCTTTGTATTCTTTTCTTTGTGATCATGGCCGTTGCATTTGCCGGCCGATTAACCCGACCGCTCAATGCACTCGCACGGCAAGCCTCGGAAGTTGCCAAGGGAAATTTCGGAGCCCAGATCACTTCGGGAACGAATCGGCACAATGAAATTGGCATCATGGCCCGCTCCTTCAATCACATGAGCCGTGATCTACATACATTGCGAAATGACTTGCGGAAAACGGAGCGACTGGTTGCCCTCGGACAATTTAGCGCAGCCATCGCACATGAGGTAAAAAACCCTCTCGCTGCGATTTTGGTGAACGCTCAATTAGCCGTACTTTTATTGAAAAACAGAGGAGAGGAAATCCCGCCGGAGATAGCGACGGCTCTATCCGCCGTACAAACGGAAACCCGGCGCGCGAATACCATAGTGACAGGCCTGATGCATTTTGCACGTCAGGAACCTCCCCCTTCACAGAGCATCGATCTGGCTCAGCGCCTGAAGGAATCAGCGGCTCTGGTGGCTCCACTGGCCCAACAACAGGGTATATTTTTGAATTTCGAGACGCTCGACCATCCTGTTTCTTGCGTTGCGAACGGCGATCAAATTCACCAAGTAATTCTTAACTTCGTTCAAAATGCTTTGTATGCGGTGAAGGACGCCGTAGAAAAGAAGGTTACCCTTCGTTTAGTTGCGCAAGGAAATGAAGCGTGCATTGAAGTGGTGGATACCGGCCAAGGCATGACGAGCGAAGTCCTAGATCATCTCTTCGAGCCCTTTTTCACGACGAAGAAAACAGGGGAGGGCACAGGACTTGGATTGTCCATTTGCCATGGAATCATTCGAAACCATGGTGGAAGGATAGAAGTGAAAAGTCGACCTGGGCAAGGAGCCTCCTTCAGGATTTGCTTACCTCTCGTCACTCCCATTCCTGTGAAAAGAGCAGCGTAGACTACGGGCAGATCAATCGAAACATGCGAACGGTTCCAGTCCAGCCATTCTCGAGTTGACCGCTGGAATCCGGGGCCTCTTTTTCTCCAACGACGTGCTTATCCCAAACACAACTCTTTATAAAAGCAGCGAATGCTATGCCCCCGGCAAGCTGAGCGAGGCCCTTCGGCCCGGAGACTTGATATACGACCGATCCCAATTCTACGCGAAAACCTCCAAACCCCGTGTCGGGCGGTGGAGGAGGTGCATCCTCCTTCGCGTAAACCCCTACGATCGTACCCACCGTTTTACAAAAGCCCCCAAAAGCCTCGTGAGAGATCAAGAGTGAAAAAGTGATCAGAATAATGACGTATTCTCTGCGTGCGTTCATGCGTGAATTGCTCCCCCCGTGTGAATTTTGCAAAGCAGAGGCCGTCTTAGGTGCCCGTCGTCATATGGTCTCGCGCTTTCTAGAAAGATTTCTATATCGACCCAAATAGGGTCAAAGAAGCGGTCGCAAGAGCCGGAATGTTTAATCTCATTCACAATGATCACCACGTAAAGGTGGATTTCATTGTTCGCAAGCCGGAGGAACGACACTCCAGAATCTTTGATGGAGCGGTGGCGGCTCGGCCTTGAGTCCTTGTCCCCCGAAGAGCGTGTCGAAATGGCTTGCTCCATGTTTGAATTCTCAAGAAAGATCGTTGAAGAAACTATCCGCTCGGAAGTGAATGGAATCTCTGAAGGCGAACTGCGCCAGAAAGTCTTCCTCCGTTTTTATGGAAGCGATTTTGACAAACCCACTCAGGATAAGATTCTTCAGCATCTAAATAAACCCGGATACTTTCCGGCTTAGATACAGCCGGAAAATTCACAACCGCCGTAGCCACCCATGTATCCAGATCCGAAACCAATACCACCGTCGAGGCCGATAGGATTGTAGGAGTAAGGGTCGGAGTAGCAACCGCCGTACCCGCAGCCATCGTAGGCATTGTCGAATCCAATACCGGCGTAAGAGTCGCCGTACCCACCCATATAGTCGTAACCGAAACCGGGTCCACCAGCAGGGCCCACGGGATTGTAGTAGTTCGCTCCGAAACCGGGTCCACCAGCAGGGCCCACGGGATTGTAGTAGTTCGCTCCGAAACCGGGTCCACCAGCAGGGCCCACGGGATTGTAGTAGTTCGCTCCGAAACCGGGTCCACCAGCAGGGC
>JAHFAF010000253.1:0-5536 GCA_023250715.1 Pseudobdellovibrionaceae bacterium
CGGGTTCACGTTTACACCAAATGCGAATACCGGTAGTCTTTCGGAAATACCAGCTTATAGTCAATTTGATTTCTATTGGAACCGAGGTAAATCCAGAGTTGCCATCTCCCGATTTCAAAATCCAATGACCGGCGAAGGTTACTTCGATAGCGAAGAATTTTTAGGTGGAATTGGGGATATGATGTACGCTACTACTCAACAACATGGGGTGAATCAGAATCCGATATCAAATTCTGAAGAGAATGTTGCCTATGGAGTGATGCCGGACCTTATCGATTTCCCTGGTGCTGGTGTAAAGAAAATAGAATCCCTCTTCTTAAGAGGATCTAAAGCAGGCCCCAGGCTTCACGGCGAGCTTCCGCACTCGGGGAAACTCCGAGAAATGGCGACCGATTGGCTCACCGAATTGAGAGAAATGACCCAGACGAGCCTAAGAACGAGAATTCGTGAAATGGCAAAGTTGGGTGACAAAGGAGGACATGGTCGAAGAATCGGGGATGAGCGCCGCCTACTTGAACAAATCGAGGGGGTGTTGATGAATCGAGGAATCATTGGGTATTAAAAACGAACGGGTCGACGGATTGGATCCCGTCGGCGAGCTATTAAAACAATTAGAAAAAAATCCCAGTCGTTTCCGTGCCACCGGTGGCTATGAACGACTGCTTGACCTTTTGCGAGAGGGGCATGCTCCCGACGCTCTGAAAATAGTCTTGCAGGGGGATACGGAGGTCGCCGGCGATTTGCTGTGGACGATTGCCGAACTCGAAATAGTCTCGCCCTTCGTTTTTGAATCTATGCGGCATCTCTCTAACCCGGATATTGGAACAGCGGCGTACGCTATGGAAATAGTATTACGCGGTTCACAAGATCAGAGCCAGTTGCGTACGACGCTACAGCAATTAAATGTCTGTGATGTAGCCGTATGTGAACATGCCGTTAGAACCTTGGCCGGAGAAGGTTTGGCTCGTCTTATTGAGATTCTTGATACGGTTGGATGGACATGGACTACTGTTCTAGGGAAAGAACTCTCTTCCCAAGCCCTTCGACGCCAAGTCGTCGAAGGGCTTGTATCCGAGACATCTCGCGACCGTCAAGTTCTAGGCCTAGTCCTTGCTACTCTTGCATTCGAGCAAGATCCAGGCTTCGCAAAATATCTGACGAGTTCCAAACAAGCTTGGATTCGCGAATACGGTGAATGGTTAGAGCAGGGATTAAAGACGTTGTAATTTGAGTTAAGGGAACACTGCAAAAGTTTCTAGCATCGTCCCCTACTTCTGCGCCTGCCCCAATAGCCCCTTAATCTGCCTCAGCACAAACCGCTGTTCATCCTCGGACAGCTTTTCGTAGAGCTCCGGCGGGATTCAGGCAAGATGTCCGCTGGTCGTCCTAATCTATCTCTCTACGCTACTACCGTCATCGATGTCCGGTGCTTCAGCCTAACCTCCGCTGGAATCCCGTACGTCCTTTGACGTCCTCCGTGCCTTGAGGGATGGGCAACCCGGTTTTTTTCCAACAGAGCATTACGACGGTCGAAAATCTCCTGGTGCTGCCCTTCGTGGACGGTATGCGGCGTCACGAAATCCAATCCCGAATGCAAATGGAAGCAGTTATACCACGTGAAAAACTCCATGCAATATTCCCTTGCCGATTGAAGAGAGCCAAAATATTCTGGGAATGATACGCGGCCCTTCATCGTTGCGAAAAGGCTTTCGGCAAAGGCATTGTCATTGCTGGTGTGAGGCCGTCCATAACTGGCAGTCACGCTCATGAGTTCGAACAACCCACGCAGGCTCTTGCTCCGCATCGGCTTGCCATTGTCGGCGTGAACCGTAATCTGCCCGGCCGGGATGCCCTCAGCTTCCAATGCTTGTGCGAATAGGTCGCGGGCCAGAGTCCCGTCTTCCTTCGCGAATACTTCCCACGCTACGACCTTTCGTGAGTACATGTCGATGGCCATATACAGGTAGAAGTACGTGCCCTTGAGAGGCGCGTCCAGCCACGTAATGTCCCAACACCACACTTGGCCGGGGCCCGTCGCCCTGAGTTCGGGCCGCTTCGCGTTGCGGGGTTTGCCTGCCCAAGCATTCGTGCGCAAGCCGCGTTCAGCGACAACGCGAGCATAAGTGGAAGGCGACCCATTGTAAATGCCCAGGTCCAGCAATGTCGCATGCGCGACCTTCAAGGAAAGTTCGGCCATGCCCGGAAGATCGAGTGCTGCTACGATGGCATCCTTCTCTGGTTCCGAAAGCCTTTGGCCCTCGGCGTGGTAGCCGCCCTTGCGACCATCCTCTTCCGCCTTTCGCCAGCGCCGGAGCCTGCGTGGGCAGAGCTGTATCGTCTCGCAGGCCTTGAACAGGCGGGCTCTGGAAGAAACGGCAATATCGACGGCCTCGATGATTTGATGCCTCCGATCCCGCTTCACTTTCTTCCGTCCAAGATCCCCGAAATTTTTTTTTGAAGGATAATCAGCGCTGCGGCCTCGGCAAGCGCATCGTTCTTGCGCCTGAGCTCGGCCTCCAAATCAGCCACTTTTTGATCGTGGTCCTTGCGCGTTGCGCCAAGGCCATCGCGATCGGCTACCTCGATGCCGGAGAGGGCCAAATCCCGCCACGAAAGCAGTTCCTCGACAGTCACGCCCTTCTGATCGCAAAATGCCCGCAGGGCATCTCCTTGCAAGCCATGGCTTTCCCCCAGAAGGGCGAACTTGGTAGATGGGGATCGCGGCTTGGAGCGCTTGCTCATGAGGAGGTGGCCTTTCCGGGATGAGTCCACAGGGCCCACGCGTCGTTCGCTCGCAAGCCAGGCATATAAGGTAGCTTTCGGCACCCCCGTCTCCTCCGAAATGACCGCAATGGACGGCGCCCCCGGCTGACTTAAACGGTGTACCACTTCCACTCTGTTATGATATTTCTGTCTCATTCTGTCCGCTCCTTCGCCCCTTTTCAGGTGAGGTTAAGCGGACATCTTGACCTGAGCCGAGGGGCTCGGTCTGCCCCGGCTTTGACGACCTTCTAGATTTCCGAATTCTTGGGATTGGTAACATGATAGTTTGCCATGATTACTCCGGGGGTTGAATATGAGTCAGGTTTCAAAGTTAGGCAAGGCTGTAACAACGATGCCCTGCACCATAAAGTCTTCAGCGAGAATGATGGGTTTGTGGGATGGGTTATTCGATCGCGGCATGAGTACTACATGATCCCCTTTTCGTTGGAACTCCTTTACGGTTGCCGCGTCGTCGATGAGCGCTACAATTTTTTGACCATTCTCAGCGACCGGCTGCTGCCTGATTAGAAGAATGTCTTTATCGTTAATGCCCGCGCAATCCATGGAGTCACCCACGGCTCGTAGTAGGAAGTACTGCGCTCCTGGCTTGGCAATACTTTGAGAGACTGGAATAATGGCTTCGATGTTTTCTTCCGCAAGCAAGGGCAAGCCACACGGTACCGCGCCAACAAGGGGAATGCCTATCGTGCGCTCGGGAAATGACTCAACCCTTACATTTTTCAGGAGTCGCAGATTTCCCCCAGGCGTACGTTGAACGTATCCGTTTTTTTCCAAACGCTCTAGCAGTAGAGCCGCTGAGCGCGGCGAGAGATAACCCATATGCTTGGCAATAGCCCGAAGCGTCGGGGTTTTATGTCCATAGAAAACGGCATCTCGTATGAAGAGGAGCCCTTTTAAATCCTTCCTATCAAGATCTTCTGTATTCATGGTATTCAAGTTGAATATAGTGCGTATCTACCCTACCCGCTCGATATTTGTTTGCGCTCCCCCGGGCACCCTTAATATGCGTTTTTGATGATATTTCGCACTTTTCACTTATCTCGGGGGATTATGTTTTACATGTAGATAAAGACAATAATTGGTATTTACCACAGCCAAATTGACCTTCCAAGGCTTGTTAGATATATTATGACCGTCAGTATAGACATAAACTGTCCTTAAATGAAGTCAAAAGATAATAGCGGGGAAGATTTGGCGGGCTTAAGTACCCAAGAGCGCGAGCTTATACAGTATTTTACCGCGACAGAGCAAAGCACAGTGGGGCTGAATGACGTCCTAGCCCTACAAAAATATCCCCGCCCGACTGCGAATAAAATCCTAAGTCGATTGACTCGGAAAGGGTGGCTTCACCGCCTTAAGCGCGGGATGTACGTAATCGTTCCGGTCTCGTCGCCGACAGCGAAACCTGCCATAGAAAACGCATGGCCACTGGCAATGCAACTTTTTAAACCAGCATTCGTTTCGGGATGGTCAGCAGCTGAGCATTGGGGCCTGACCGAGCAGATTTTCAACACTCTGGCCCTGGTCACCACGACGCCCCAGCGCCGCGCTGTCCAAGAAATCGGCGGAGTGAAATTCCAAACGAAAGTGGTGCCCAAGAAACACTTTTTCGGATCGAAGGTGGAATGGTTCGGAAGCAGGGAAGTCCAAATAGCGGACCCTAGCCGGATGATCATTGATGTCCTCGACTCGCCCGCATTCGGCGGCGGCGGCCGTCATACCATTGATATCGTCCGTAAATATTGGGGCACGAAATATTTCGATCCGCCACAATTGCTGAATTACGCCGAACGCTATGGGCGCGGATCGATTTTCAAGCGGCTTGGTTTCCTCGCGGAAGAATCTAAAGCTCCGGTATCCGAGGAATGGATCAACATCTGTCGAATGCACATGTCGAAGGGGATTACCAAGCTCGATCCGGATTCACCGGCGAAGGGCCGCATCGTGACGAAGTGGAAATTGCTGGTCAACATGCCGCTTTGAGCGATCATGATACCTAAAGCCGAATTATTAGCAGCTGCGAAATACCAAGAACTTCTGTCAACGACGGTGCAGAAGGATTATGTCCTGGGGTGGCTGCTCAGAGCAATAGCCGAACACCCAGTATTATCCAAATGGGCGTTCAAAGGCGGCACCTGTCTGAAAAAGTGCTTCTTCGAAACATACAGATTTTCAGAAGACCTCGACTTCACGATTCCCAATGACCAAGTACTTAGCCTTGGCATGCTCAACACGAATCTGGACGCGATGGCGGGTTGGATTGAATCCCGTTCGGGCTTAACCTTTCCGCGTGAGTATTGGAAAATCGAGGAGTACGAGAATCCCCATGGACGGAATGCGTATGAAGTGCGAATACCTTATGCTGGACCCATAGGCCAGCCGGCAAAATCCCTACAAAAGGTAAAATTCGATCTCACTCAAGATGAGCTGCTTGTGGAGGGCCCGCAAATGCGGATGGTTCATCACGGCTATTCAGACGCGGCCCAACCGGCCCCGATGGTATTGTGCTATACCATCAATGAGATTTTGGCAGAAAAAACACGGGCCCTGGTACAGCGAAATGGGCGATCCAGAGATGTCTACGATGTTGTCAATATCAGTCGCAATTTCAGGGACAGTATCAATCCGGACCTAACCCGAGAAATTGCAGTCAAAAAGTTTCAATTCAGGAGCCTGCCGCACCCAACGGTGAACCGGATCATGGAAGCCATTGACGAAGGGGTTCTCATAGCAAATTGGCACCAGGAGCTTG
>JAHFAF010000253.1:5546-6591 GCA_023250715.1 Pseudobdellovibrionaceae bacterium
CTTGCGCCGGTTGATTCTTTTCTCGAGGACCTGAGGGACTCCCTTGCCTGGTGGCTGCAACCGGAAACCGCCAAACCGCGATTGCAACCAATGCCACAAGCTCAAGGACGAAGCGCTCCCCGCGTGCTGTTCCCCAGCACGACGTGGCAGGTCGGGCCCGCCGCAATGGATCGAATCCGGTACGCGTCCCACAACAGGCTCTGCGCATTAGTCACTTACCACGGCTCAACCCGTTTGGTAGAACCCTACTCCCTCCGGTATCCCTCAACCGGAAACGAAAACCTGCATGTCTGGGAAGTGGAGAAAAACGGGGCGCCGTCGAATCAGCACAAAGTATTCAAGACACACGAGATTGAATCGGCAACCGTCTCTAAACAGACTTTCAACCCCAAATGGGAAGTGGAGTTGTAGATGGCATCCGGCCCAAATCCCCAACGTTGGCCCCAGGGTGAAGTTGGTTTTGGGGCTTGCCCGATTTGCGAGGACGGGAATGAAGTGGGGGCTTATGCCCCCCGGAATTACCGCCCGGAGCAAGCAACAAAGAACGGGTTGAGGCAAACTGACGAAGCCAACCTGATGAGACCGCGAAGAAAGTTAGTGCAGCCGAAACCCAGTTCAACTTGCCGGGCCAGCCCCAAAACTAATTTGGGCGTAGCCCCGAAACGGCATTGATAAATGCTGTTGAGCACCCTGGGGACGTGTTGAGCGATCGTGGGCATTGGTATTTCTTTGGGGCGGTCTTTTTTCGCTTTCTAAGCTTCTTCAAGTTTAATCATGGCTTCAAGAACTTTGATAAGGTCCCTTGCTTCATCGGAGTTAATTTCAACTGGATCTGTTCCGGAAATTGCCTTAATCATTATTGGACCACCTTGTTCGCACCAGACAACAATTTCGCCACCGGCTAAAGCCATCGGTTCACCCTTACTAAATAGCCTGCACTCGACCTGAGACATTTCACGCCGCCATGGTCAGGAGCGAGACCTTGGTGCCGGGAAAGGGCTGGGCTCCCCGCAGGAATTGCTCAACTGCAAACATCAGGTCCTGC
>JAHFAF010000254.1 GCA_023250715.1 Pseudobdellovibrionaceae bacterium
TCTAGTGTGGTCGACAAATTGAGATTCGCGCCTGCACCATAAATCACGCGGCTATTAGCGGGAATGCTGGTGACCCAAGAGACCTGAGCGGTTGTCTGTGCGACCTGGCCGATGGATACGCTACTCGTCGTTAGGGCCGCCGTATTCACTTCCCACGTCAAGGTAGAAGGAGCGCCTTGGTTTCCGGCCAAATCGAGTGCCGCAACCGCGAGGGAATGGGTTCCCTCCACTAGATTCTGGACATTGAAAGGAGAGCTGCACGCAGAAAATGCTCCGTTGTCATAAAAGCAGCGGAAGGAGGCGCTCTCCGAAGCAGAGAAAGCGATGTTTTTCGAAGTTGAAATCGAGGGGCTGTAGCTCGGGATTACCGTGCCGAAAAAAATAACGGGCGCGACCGTATCGACGGTCCAGGAATCCGAAACCGTATTGCCTGGATTATTCGCCAAATCCTTCGCAAAGACGAGAAAACTATGCAAGCCATCCGCCAAGTTCGACGCACTAAAAGGCGAATTGCAGGAGGAGAAAGCCGCCCCATCTAAAGAACACTGAAAATTCGAGCCTCCCTCATTCGCACTAAACGAAATCGACACCCCCTTCGAATTCACAAGGTTTGCACTAGGGATACGCGAGCCGAGACTCGTCACAGGGGCCGTTGCGTCGATCGCCCAGGTAGTGGAAACAGGTGCGCTTTGATTTCCGGCCGCGTCCTTCGCATATACTTGGAAAGTGTGATTGCCATCGGAAAGATCGGAGGCGCTAAAAGGGGATGCGCATACTGAAGGCACCTGACCATCCAAAGAACAGTAGAGAAGCGCTCCCCCTTCATTCGAATTGAAAACGATCGTTACCCCTTTCGAATTCACGAGACTTCCACCCGGCGTACGCGAACTTAGAGTGGCCACCGGGGCAATTGCATCGATGGTCCAAGAATCCGAAGCGATGGCACTTTGATTTCCTGCCGCATCTTTTGCAACCAATTGAAAGCTGTGGCCTCCCTCGGCGAGATTACTCGCGCTGAAAGGCGAGGCGCATGCGAAGAATTCCCCTCCATCTAAAGAACACTGAAAAACGGAGCCCCCGTCGTTAGAAGTAAAGGAGAGGGAAATTGATTTTGAAGTGACAAGGCTTCCGCTCGGTGTACGCGAAGTAAGGGCGACTAAAGGGGCTGTCGCATCCACAGTCCAGGAATCAAAAACCGTACTACTTTGATTCCCCACCGAGTCCTTGGCAAAAACCTGAAAGGAGTGGGCGCCATCTCCCAAATTCGAGCCGCTAAAAGGTGAGCTACAGGAATTAAAAGGAGCCCCATCCAACGCACATTGAAAAACTGAACCCGCATCATTGGAGCCAAAGACTACAGATACGGTTTTCGACGTAACGAGACTCCCGCTCGGCGTGCGGGAAGAAAGGGTAACCGTTGGGGCTGTTGCGTCGATTGACCAAAAGGCGGTCGCTATCCCTCCCCCATTTCCTGCCGCATCTTGTGCAAACACCTGAAACCCATGGACCCCATCGAATAAGTTCGCGGCATTATAAGGGGACGAACAACTTGTGAAAGACTGGCCATCCAAGGAACATTGGAAAAGCGAGCCTGCTTCGTTCGAGACAAAGGTCAGGGAAATATTTCTCGAAGTGATTACGCTTCCAGCGGGAGTTCTTGATGTAATAGAAGCGATGGGAGCCGTCGCATCCACAGTCCAGGAATCCGTTGCTGGAATGCTTTGATTCCCGGCCGAATCCACGGCAAAGACTTGAAAGCTGTGGGCTCCGTCTGCCAATTGGTTTGCAGTGAATGGAGACGCACAGGATCCGAATGCCTGTCCATCGAGGGAGCATTGAAAGAAAGCACTGCCGTCATTGGAGCTGAAGATCACCGACACAGAGCGAGAGACCACAAGACTTCCACTCGGATTTCTAGCGATGAGGCTAATCCCCGGAGAAGTCGCATCGATAGTCCAGCTATCCAAGACAAGAGCACTTTGATTTCCGGCAGAATCTTTCGCAAAGACCTGGAAGCTATGGGCGCCGTCGATCAGGTTCAAGGCACCAAAAGGTGAGCTGCAAATGGAAAAGCTTCCTCCATCCAACGCACATTGAAATACACTTGCCTGCTCGTTCGATTGGAAGGAAATAGAAACACTTCTCGAACTCACAAGCGGCGCGCCCGGCGATCGGCTAGTTAAAGATGCAATGGGGGCTGTGGCGTCCACTGTCCACGTGTCAGAGGCTGTCGAGCTTTGATTCCCCGCCAAGTCTTTCACGTACACTCTGAAGGTATGAGTGCCATCCGAGAGATTTGCCGCGCTAAAGGGCGAGGAGCAAGAGACAAAAGCTCCGCTGTCCAACGAACAAAAGAAATTACCCGGCTTATTCGAACTAAATTGAACCGCGAGCGAGCGAGAATTTACCAAACTTCCCGAAGGAATGCGCGCAACGAGATTCATCAAAGGAGCCGTCCCATCGACATTCCAAGCATCCATCACGGGATTGCTTTGATTTCCCGCGAGATCTAAAGCAAAAACCTGAAAAGAATGGCTCCCGTCGGCGAGATTCGCCACTTGCAAAGGAGACGAACAACTTTGAGTGACTCCCCCATCTAAGGAGCAGAAAAACGCAACACCATTTTCATTCGCGGCAAAAGAAAGCGTGAACGATCTCGCACTACTGAGCGAATCCGAAGGGTTTCTCGAATACCCCTGAATCACCGGCGCTAGCGTATCCACGGACCAACTCAAGGAACTTAAGTCGCTAATATTTTCCGCCGTATCGACGAGGTAAACCGAAACTTGATGCACCCCTTCCGAAAGCTGAGTTAACGCAAAAGGAGAAGAGCATGGCTGGGCCGGGGCGCCGTCCAAAGCGCAGTGGAAAGTCCCGACTTCACTCCCACTGAATAATAGGCTAACCGCCCTCGTACTCACTACCGGTGGCGACGGATTGTGAGTGAGAGAGGTCACCAGGGGACGGATGGTGTCGATGGCCCAGCCAAAGGAAATAGCCACACTTTCATTCCCGGCAGAATCCTTTGCCGAGACTTGGAATAAGTGATTGCCGTCTAAAAGATTCGAGGCACTGAAAGGAGATTGGCAGGAAATGGGCGCTTGATTATCCAAAGAACAAAAGAATTGCGCGATTTCATTTGCCGAAAAGGTGGTATTCAAATTCTTATTGTTTGTCAGCACTCCGGCCGGAGCACGAGTAAGAATCGTCACCACCGGGCTACTCGCATCCACCTGCCAAGAGGTAGTCACTGGCTCAGAGTTATTTCCAGCGGTATCGAAAGCGCGAATTTCCACTGAGTGCATTGCATCGGTAAGAGCGGCGGCGCGGTAGGGGGAGGAACAGGGAGCGGCAGCTCCGCCATCCAAACTACAGGTGAAGAAAGCTCCCTCATTTGCCGAGAATCCAACCTCTATTTGACGAGAAGCCGTGAGACTCTCGGCCGGTGTACGATAAACGAGGGTAATTGTCGCAGGGGTGGCGTCCACCCCCCACGCATCTGAGACGGTGCTGCTCCGATTTCCGGCCCGATCCTGCGCCCATACTTTAAAAGTGTGGGCGCCATCTACAAGGCCATCCCCGAAGAAAGGCGAAGTACAACTCGCGAAAGCTCTATCATCCAGAGCACAGAAGAACTCCACATCACTTTCATTGGAGGTAAAAACAACAGAGATCGATCGCGATTGCGACGGACTACCGCCGGGCAATCGCGACACGATCTCTGCTTGCGGTGAAGCGGTATCCACCGTCCACCGGTATTCGTAGGGAACCGATCTGTTGCCTAAAATGTCTAGAGCCAGAATGACAACCTTGTGCGTACCTTCGGTTAAATCGGAAAGAGACCAAGGAGAGCTGCACTCGACCTCTACGCCATTATCCAATTTACAGAAGAAAGAGGCTCCACTTTCCGACGTGAAGCTTAAAGAAATATTTCTTAGTGAAGTAACAGGATCAATCGGATCGGCACTCAAAAACATGAGCTGAGGAGGAAGCGCATCTATTTCCCAGGAATGCACTACGCTGGGCCCGGCCACTCCGGCATTGTTCACGGCGTGGATCTCGACCAAATGCACCTGGCTCGCAAGGCCCTCGAGAAGCCAGGGAGATGAGCAGACTTGAAAGGCGCCAGAATCGAGACGGCACTCAAAACTCGAAGGCAAATTCGAGGAAAACTGGAGCTCGATTTGAGTGAGGGCCGTCACGGGCTCCAAGGGAGTGACCAGATCCAACGTCACGAGGGGAATCGATTGAATTTCCCACGCGTATGCGATCGGTTCCGAAATATTTCCCGCTTCGTCCTGGCTCTGCACGGAAAAATGATGAACTCCATCGGCAAGTCCATTCAACGCAACAGGGGAGAGACACGCGCTTTTGCCGCCGCTATCGAGTTCGCACAGGGTCATCCCGGACTCATTTGACACAAATTCCAGAAGGAGGGACCTGGATGAGGTGGGGCTTTCAGCGGGAAAGACTCCATTCCAACTCAATAAGGGAGCCGTTCGATCCACCTCCCATTGAGATAGGACAGGTTCACTCGCATTTCCGGCCCCATCCACACTCGTCACTAGGAGTTGGTGCGTGCCTTCCACAAGATTGTTATACGACACCGGGGGAACACACAGCCGCGCTCCGGATTGATCGAGATCACAGTAGAAGCGAACCGAGTCCGCGGACTCTAGGGAAAAGCTAGCCTCATTCACTAAGGAAGGAGATTTCGCAGGAAACAACCGCTGGACAATTACCTGAGGCCGAGTGGTGTCGATTGCCCAGCGATGGGAAAAGCCCTCGCTAAAATTTCCCGCCGCATCGATAGCCATAATTTCAAAAAGATGCTCCCCCTCTCCAAGGGCGTCGACGTGAAACGGCGAGACGCATCCTTCGATCTCATCCTGGTCAAGGCGGCATTGAAAGAGTGCTGGCTTATTCGCGGAGAAGGAGACTTGAAATGAGGTGGAAGGCGACAAATCCTCCGCCGGTGCGATAGACCCAATGGAAATTTTCGGGGGCTCGATATCTACAGTCCAAGCATACTCATTCACCTCGGACGCATTTCCCGCCAAATCCACCCCTTTTAATTGAAGGAGGTGAGCGCCCTTGGCCAGTTGGTCGATCTCAAGCGGTGACTGGCACGCTACCTCTTCCCCATGATCCAAAATGCACAAGAAAGAGGATTCTTCAGAGACGATCCAACTGAAATACGCAGAGGTCTCTTGCGATAATGGAGAAGGGGCATCGCGAAACTGAACTTGAGGCGCAGTCCTGTCCACCACCCAAGCAAAGCTTGTGGGATCGTCTATCAGGTTTCCATTTTTTAAGTTCCTCCACTGCAGCTGCGCTTCATGTAATCCCTCCCCCACTCCGTGAAATGTCACGGGGGAAGCACAGGGGGCAAAGGCCGATTCATCCAGGCGGCAAACAAGCTGGCGATTGTTTCTTTCTGAGCTACTATGAAACCACAGACGCATCGAAGTCGATGAGGTGGGCGATTTCGCAGGTTCCACCTGGGAGACGGTAATCGTCCCGTTCCACTTCACCACTTCGAAGGAATAGCTCAAGTAGGGGCCACGCCGCTTTAGAACATCGACCGCGCGAACAAAGACGGTATGATTCCCCAAACCCATATCGGAGTATCTCTTGGGAGTTTCACAGCGCTTGAAGGCGGCCTTGTCCTTTGCACACTCAAAGAACAGAGGAGCTCCCTCCGGCGAATGAAAAGCAAACTGCACAGCAAAGCGATCCGTTTTGATAGTTGGGACCTGATCCCATGCCACCGTCATGAGGCCGGGCACCGAGTGCGCAGGGGAACTGCGGACGAGGAGAAGGCGCGCTTTTATCATCTTGCAAAGAGGGGAAATAAACCAGAGAGAAACTCTGCCTTTTCGGCTCTGCACTCGGAGCGCTTGATTGAAAAACGATCGGTCCCCTTCAAAATCTAGTTTGCCGACCTCCACGGAAAGCACTGCCCTATCGTGAGAGATCGCCCAGCGGCTAATGCGATTCAGATCAAACGCCTCGGAGTAATGCCCGAGCCCCCCATTCATCGCGATCGCAAAATGATGCAGGGAAAAGGCCGTACTGGGCGAAAACTCCACTTCGAGAAGAGCGCGAACGCCGGCCTCCTTGAGCATTCCTTCCTTCAGTCTGGAAAAGGAGAGCTCTCCTGCGAACAGAACTGCCGTTTCTTCGCGAAGAATAACGTCGGCCGGGGAAAGAACGGGGCTATCTACACCGGACTCGACGTCCGATGCAGTGCTTTGCAATCCCGCTTCAGGCGGCAAGCAAGAGGAAACCAACATGAGCCAGAGAGAATAGAAAAAGAACTGGCCCGTTAGACTGGGAACGTACCGCAAACGCACAACAACCTACTTTCTAACGCCCTTGTCTACGATCCTACGCCCTATAAAATTGTGGAGTTACCCCCGAACGGGGGACTGGATAAATCGTTAAAATTAAGCCTAATTCCCAGATCCGCGGATTCAAGGGCCCTGTTCGACCCACGATACGTCTCGTGAGGCTTTCCCACCTTGGTCGAACAGCGCTGTTGCAATACAGAATCAGAGTCACCTCGCGGGTGAGACGCAT
>JAHFAF010000023.1 GCA_023250715.1 Pseudobdellovibrionaceae bacterium
AAACTACTGGAATGGGTCGTCAGGTGCAACCGGAGTCTGTTCTAAAGTTGCTTTCCGTAGCGAGGGTGAGGAAAAATGGCCGTGATCGAGGACGCACAAGGGAGGAAGCGGAGGCGGCCTGTAGGGCTCAAGATCCTACATATCTTTTGGATCGAAATGATGGGGCCTGTTCGGCATGCAATACGGATAGGGATCTCCAGGCTTCCAGCCGAACAGAAGTTTCGATTCTTTTGGTTGCAAGGGACAGTTCTCTCGCAGAATGTGCTTTCGTTGTCGCGCTAGAAAGTCCAGTAACTTCGATCGGTTGGTCGCGCGCGACAAACCCCATCATTTCGATCCAAAAGATGTGATCAATCTTGAGACCCTCTGGGGTACGTCGAGGATTTCGACCGCGGAGGACGAAGAGATTTGGCATTTTGACCGACCGGAGTAGATTTCTCATTCGTTTTGGGGCCCCGATTAGACCCCCGACTGTAGGCTCAAGAAGCTGATGAGATCGATCTTGGTAAGAATGTGCTTCGCCTTCGAACCCTCGGCGACGAGCACCACTTTTCCCGCGGTGAAGGCTTCATTCAGACGGGAAATGGGATCCGATTCCTGGACCATCGTATAGTTCGTATCGATTAGGGACTCGATTTTATCCGATGGACGAATGCTGCCAGAAATCAGCGGGCGCAAGAGCGAGGTCTCCGCGATCATGCCGATCACTTCCATGTCCTTCATGACGGGAAGCTGAGAGACTCCTTCTTCGCGCATCTGTTTCACGACCTTTTCGACGCTGTCTTGGCTCGTCGCAAAGACCACCTTGGGCGCTTTATGCAGCACACGGAGCATGTCTCCCACCGTGTTGTCCACGCGCTTATCCATGAAGCCCATCTCGATCATCCAGGCGTCATTGTAAACCTTGCTCAAGTAACGATTTCCGGAATCCGGCATGATGACGATGACTCGACCAGGATCCTTTTGTTGGGACATCCATCTCAAAGCGCCGACTACGGCGGCACCCGATGAGCTTCCAACGAAGATCCCTTCCTTCGCGAGCAAACTTCTCGTCATGAGATGAGATTCCTTATCTTCGACTCGGACGATTTCATCGACGATGGAAAAATCGCAGTTACCAGGCTTCATGTCCTCGCCGATTCCTTCGATCTTATAAGTAGCGGCAGTGGTCGGCTTTCCTTCGAAGAGATCCTTCAAGATAGAACCCTTGGGATCGACGCCAACCACCTTGATCTTGGGGTTCTTTTCCTTGAGGAACTTCCCGATTCCAGAAATTGTTCCGCAGGTGCCCATGCCGATGACGATAGCGTCGAACTTCCCCTCGGTCTGTTTCCAGATCTCGGGGCCCGTCTGGTGGTAATGGGTCGCGCGGTTGTCGGGATTATTGTACTGACTGGCGTAAAAAGAATTGGGCGTCTCTTTCGCAAGCCTGGCCCCCACACTGTAGTGGGACAAGGGAGATTCGGGCACCACTCCGGTCGGTGTAATCACGACCTTAGCACCAAAAGCACGCAAGTTCTGGCGCTTCTCCTCGCTCATCTTGTCCGGCATGACGAAAATCGTTTGGTATCCTTTAATCGCGGCCGAAATGGCAAGCCCCATCCCGGTATTTCCCGAAGTGGCTTCCACTATAGTTCCGCCAGGCTTTAACTTTCCCGTCTTTTCCGCCTGCTCGATCATGTACATGCCGATACGGTCCTTAATCGAACCGCCCGGATTTAGAAATTCACATTTGGCGTAAAGTTCCCCCGTAATTCCCCGGGTCACTTTGTTGAGTTTCACCAGGGGAGTGTTCCCGATCGCTTCCAAGATGTTGCTCTTGAACTCCACAATACCCTCAATAATTGACGGGAAAACTTTCCCGGTTTAATAGGGGGCAACCCTATTCCCTAAGAGGATGCCCTTGGATAAACCATACCCGATCCGCACCGCTCTCGTCAGCGTTTTCGATAAGACGGGGCTCGAGCCTTTAGCAAAAGCCCTGACTGCCAAAGGAGTGGCCCTCTACTCCACCGGTGGAACGGCAACAGCTTTGGAAAAGTTGGGACTTTCAGTCACTCGAATCGAAGAGGTCACCCAATTTCCGGAAATGATGGACGGCCGAGTAAAGACTCTTCACCCCAAAGTTTTCGGGGGCATTTTGGCCCGAAGAGAAGTTTCCGAAGATTTGGAGTCGGCGAAGCAGCACCAAATCCCCTTGTTCGATCTGATCGTGGTCAACCTCTACCCATTCTGGGAACATAAAGGGAAAAGCCTCCCCGAACAAATCAAGTTCATTGATATTGGAGGCCCCTCGATGATCCGCGCGGCTGCAAAGAACCACGCCGCAGTGACCGTGCTTTCCCATCCCAGTGATTATTCAGAATTTCTGAAAGAATGGAACGCGCAGGGAGGGACTAGGGAAGCGTTCCGTCATCAGTTGGCAATTCGAACATTTCAAAGAACGGCAGACTACGATTTGAGCATCGCGACCGAATGGGCGAAAGCGAAACTTCCCACTTCTTTGAGTCTATCGCCGCAAACCACGCTTCGTTACGGCGAGAACCCGCATCAAGCGGCGGCTTGGGCCGGTCCCCAACCTCCCCCCTGGCAGGTGCTTCAGGGAAAAGAACTGTCCTACAATAATTTGCTCGATACCGAAGCAGCGTTGAGAATTGTAGAAGAATTCCAGACTCCGGCGGTCGCCATTATCAAGCACAATAACCCGTGTGGGGCCGCCACAGCGGATAGCCCCCTAAAAGAAGTCTACCAACTCGCTCTTGCGACCGACTCCAAATCCGCGTTTGGCGGAATTATCGCCGTTAATCGCAGAGTGGATCGGGCGACAGCGGAAGCAATGGCGGAACTTTTTTTGGAAGTGGTCATCGCACCTCAGTTTGATACGGACGCAGTCGAGGCCTTCTCAAAGAAGAAAAACCTTCGGCTCATCACTTGGGAAAAGCCTACCACGGCCCCTTTTGAGGTGAGGAGCGCATTGGGAGGATGGCTCATCCAAGAAGCAGATCGATCAGGGGCTAAAGAAGAATGGAAGACCGTGACCAAAACCGTATTACCCAAGGATGCCGAGGGTGACGTGCGATTTGCCTGGCTTCTTTGTAAGCACGTCCGATCGAACGCCATAGTAATCGCTCGAAATGGTGCGACGGTTGGGATTGGGGCCGGACAGATGTCGCGAGTCGATGCCGTAAATATTGCACTGCAGAAAGCAGACCCGACAAAGCTCTCCGGAGCGGTCCTAGCCTCGGATGCATTCTTCCCCTTCCGGGACAATATCGATCTTCTAAAGGGCAAAGCAATCCGGGCCATCGTCCAGCCTGGTGGATCGCAGCGAGACGCGGAAGTCATCCAAGCCTGTGATGAGCTAGGAATTTCGATGGTTTTCACGGGTCACCGACACTTCCGACACTAGGCGCAAGAGCGATTAAACTCCTTAAGGAATTCTTCCGAAAAGATACCGAGATCCTTTATGGAAAACGGTATCAAAGACTGGCTGGTGCGCACACGGACGGGGGAGATTTTAGGCCCCTTTTCCCAGCACGAACTATTGGACGAATTAAAGCGTCGCACGTTCTCGCCAGAAGATGAAATTGCACAGTCTCTTGGGATGTGGATTTCCGCTCAAACCTTGTCCGGCCACGATCTCGATGAGTTCACGCTGACTCATACGCGCAACCAGACAGTCACGAAATCCATTCACCAGCTCACCGAATCGTTAACCTTCGAGGAAACGGTTACCCCAACAGATACCAACCCCGGCCTCGCGGCGATCCCACTTCAAACTCCCTATGCGCCAAAGGGGCACGATGAGGAGATGCCAATCCTTTCGAGCCATGAGGCAAGACGGGCGGCCTACTCCGGGCCGCGTTTTATCCCTTTCTTCATTTCTGCCGCAGTAGTGATTGTAATTTGGTTTATGGTCGCAAGCCTAAAGCCACGAGATAAATCCCCTCTTTTGCAACCCAATCAGGCACTTCAAACCGCGAACAATACACCGCGGGAAGCGGATTCGCCTTTTGTCCGGCAGATTTACACTCTCATCGCGGCGGGAGAACCGAAGGAAGCTTTGCGCCTCCTCACGCAATACCACGAGAAACATCAAGCAAAGGGAGATCTCGAATATCTGGTGCCCTATGCAGCTCTTCTCATTTCCGAGGGAGATTCTCCGTCGAGGGCGAAGAGATACCTCGAGCAGGTAGTTTCCTCGGCGGCTTCTCAATACCTGAAATCCAGAGCGCATCACTGGTTGGGCTATCTCCTTTTGAGTGAAGGCGAAGCGGACATGGGCGAGAGCCATTTTCTGGAAGCCCTCCAATTGAACCCAAAAGATCCCGCAGCTCGCTTCAATCTGGGAAGGGCTTACCTAAAACAGAAAAAATACTCTCAAGCGCTCGACTATTTAAATCTTGCCGAGCTTGAGGTTCCGGATCTTTGGCTCGTGCACATTTACAAGGGACGGGCGAAGGCTGCGATGGGCAATATCGAAGAGGCGCGCATGGCTTTCAAAAAAGCCGTCGAAAGCTCGCCCGATCGCTGGATTACTTATCTTTATTACGCCGTCTTTTTGAACAACATTCGAGAGAACGATACGGCTCAAGTCATTATGAAGAAAATGCTGACGCGCGATCCTCAATACGAATCGTATAGCCCTCCTCCCTGGGGCTTCTACGATGAAAGAGTTCCCTACTCGGAATATCTCGATACGTTTGAGGACATCATGAGCCACGCCATCAGCGAAGATCGTGAGATGGGCAAACTCTATGTCAACTATCTGATGGGGAGCTCCGGGAATGAGTCGAAGCGCATCGAGGCACTGGCGGAGAAGGGAAATCTCATGGCCAAGGTGCTGGCCCTGAAAATCGCTCTGGATCGCGATGCGTCTGTCGACGTGATCAAGACGGCAACAAATCGCCTTCCTGCTGCACTAAAAGAATTTGGTTACTTCGCTTACGTATTGCGGGGCGACGCCCGCACTCGAATGGGCCAATTCGCGGAGGCGCTCCAAGACATCCAAGCTGCCATGACACTCGAGCCGCAATCAGCCGTGGCGCGTTGGGCATATGTGACTCTTTTGAATCGCACCGGAAAAGAGACCGAGGCGCAAAATGAGACGAAGAGTCTTCTCACCTACCATCCCACCTATATCCCTGCTATAGTCTCGACGCATAATTTCTAGCTGGAGTTTGAACTCTCCTTATGAACATCTTGGTTTTAGGAACGGGAGGCCGTGAACATGCGTTGGCATGGCGGCTCGCAAAAGAAGCAGACACCAAAGTCTATGTCCACCCGGGTAACGGCGGAACCGAGCTTGCGGGATTTAAGAATTTCGGCGACCTCCCTTTAACCCCTCAGAGAATCTCGGCACGCGCCCAAGAAAATGATGTGGAGCTTATCGTCATCGGCCCAGAGACACTGCTTCAGGAAGGCTATGCTGATTTTTTTCGCAGAGAGGGCTTCAAGGTCGTGGGGCCCGGTATTTCCGGAGCCAGACTCGAAACAAGTAAGATTTTTGCCAAAGAATTTATGGTACGTGCCGGAGTGCCAACAGCCCCTTTCGAAGTCTTCGACAGAGAGTCCGAACTTCTCAACTTCAAGCCGAAGCAATGGCCTGCCGTCTTGAAATACGACGGCATTGCCGCCGGCAAAGGCGTCGTTCTCGCCCAGAGTTCCGCGGAGATAAAGGAGTTCGCGAAACGAATTTACAAGGACATGGAATTTGGCGCAGGCCCTCACCGGGTGCTCGTCGAAGACTGCCTGCCCGGCAAAGAGCTCAGCTACATTGGACTTTGCGATGGGAAGGAGTTCGTCCCTCTCGCCTCAGCGACCGATTTCAAGCGAGTGGGAAATTCGAATACCGGCGCCAACACGGGTGGAATGGGAGCCGTCTCCCCTTCCCCGTTACTCACTACCGAGCTTGAATCAAAAATTCACGAAAAGATTGTTCAGCCTGTATTGAGCCAAATGCAGAGGGACAGAATTGATTTTAGAGGAGTCCTTTATATCGGCCTCATGATCTCTCCCAAGGGAGATCCTATTGTCCTAGAGTTTAATACCCGCTTCGGAGATCCGGAGACGCAGGCCATTATGATGCGTTGGGAAGAGAACGTAATCCCCGCTCTAATGGCCACGGCTCAGTCGGAGCTTACCGGCCTTGCCCCCTTGAAGTGGCGAAGGGAAACGGCTGTTTATGTCGTTGCAGCCGCCGAAGGCTACCCCGGAAAAGTAACCACCGGAGACATGATCACTGGAATTCATGAATTGAATGCGGAGACTCCTATTTTCTTCTCTGGCGTGAAGATGCAGGGGGGAAAAACCTACACCCACGGCGGACGTGTTCTAGGGGTGGGAGCTTACGGAACCGATGTCGAGGGTGCCCGTAAAAAAGCCTACGGCGCCTTGGAGAAAATCACCTGGCGCGGGCGTCACTTCAGAACAGATATTGGCTTACTTTGAAAGAGGGTCATCATGCGAGTCAGCCCTTTCACCGGCATTTACTACAACCCGAAGAAACTCCCTAACTTAAGCGACCTCATTACCCCACCCTATGACGTCATCTCTAAATCGGATGAAAAGAAATATTTTGAGAGAAGCCCCTACAACTTTGCGCACCTGATCCTCGCCAAGAAAGAAAATGAAGACTACAAAGAGGCGGCCGCTTTACTCAAGAAGTGGAAGGATCTGGAAATTCTAAAAAAAGATACTGGCCCGGCCTATTATCTTTACCGTCAGACTTTCACGGCACGCGGGGAGACACACACTAGAGACACGTTGATGGCTGCGGTCGAACTCCATGATTTTTCCGACGGCGTCATACGCCCCCATGAAAACACGCATGGCAAATACAAAGCGGACCGACTTCTAAAACTACGATCGACCCAGCATAACTTAAGTCACATTTTCGGGATGGTGAAGGATTCGGAAGGGTTTCTCTCAAGTACTTTTGAACAATGGGTGTACAAGGAGCCGCTGCTGAAAGCGACTGGAAACGAAGGGGTTGAGAATACCGTTTGGAGAATGGATGCGCCGGAAATCGCAGAATTCTTCGAGAGCCGGCCGATTTATATCGTGGACGGTCACCATCGCTACGAAAGTAGCCTCACCTATGCCCGAGAGCAGAATGCTCTCCACAACCCGAAACACCCAGCTTCACGAATGCTTTTCGCCATCGCGAATTGCTTCGATCCCGGATTGGTCGTGTTCGCAACACACCGTTTTGTCACTGGCATCGAGAAGCCATTGGAAAAATCCCTTATTGAGAAGAAATTCGAATTGCAACCTATGGAATTCTCCACGATGAAAACTTGGCTGCGCACTCCGAAGGACTCGCCACAATTCGGGCTCTTCTTCGGCGGAAATCTTTATGTTGCTCAACCCAAAGACTGGACTTCACGAATTCCCGAGCTTGGGAAATCCGTCGCTAAACTCTCTGTAACCTGGTCAGATCATGGGTTCTTGACGGAATTCTGTGGAATCGATGACACAAATCGCACCCAACGGGTTAGTTACAAACAAGATCCAGATGACCTTTGGGAAAAACGCGGCCAGGCCAACGCCATCATTTTCCATGCCCCGCCCCGTGTGACGGACGTCACGGAAGTTGCCGACGAAAAACGTTTCATGCCGCAAAAATCGACTTTTTTTTATCCTAAGCTCGCCGCGGGACTCATTCTGCGAGATTGTCAGCCCCTGCCCAGCTCGCCATAACCGCGTACCAGAGTTTTTCGTCCACCCAGTAGGAAATTCCGGCAACTCGGAAGGACCCCGTAGAACCTTGCCTCGAAATTCCGTAGAAACACCTTCAGAACATCGGCTCCTCAAAAAGGGGAGCCAAACAAAAGGAAAGAAAATGAGAATCATGGGATGGGTAGTGGGTGCGGCACTTGTGACATCGGTCTCCTCCTTCGCTGGCGTAACTTCCGGAGCGGGGACTTGGAAAGGCTTCGGAGCGAAGTTTGATCGCAATGGTAGCCAAGTTGGGGAATTCGCGATTGAGATGGTGAGCGAGGCGGTCGGCAAGCACGAGTTGAAATCGAAAATTACGGTCACCATCAAAGACCACTCTGAAACTCACGTGCAGACGCTCAAAGATTCCGGAAACAATGGGTTCGACATCGAATCGGACCATGGAGAGGGCGGAGGTTACTGCTTCGGCAAAGGCCTGTGCGAGGCTTACATGGGTACCCAGACACACGGTTTCGCCATTACCATCATTATGGATGGCCCGGACAGCCGCCGTATGCTAGTCACGGAATTGGAGAATGGAAATGCCGTGAACTTCATCCGAGAGAGTCTCGAGCGCTTGGAGTAATCATCGGGAGGGGGTCCCAATCCTGCATTGGGACCCGTCTTATGCAAAACCTTGTAAGAATTTTAAGAGCCCTAATCTTGGACGAGCCGGAAGATGGAATGCTCAAGCGCTATGCGAAGAACGCTTTCATTCTTTGCCCTCCCCTCGTTTCTATTTTCACTCTCGCCTTTGGTGGCACTCTCCGTTTCGGTACCCGCTTTCTCTACGGAATGATCATCGCAACGACCGTGAGCGGAACCTGCCACCTCTTCGTATACGGAATCATGTACATCCAAAAAATGGGGGCGAAGTGGAAAGGCCTTCCCGCCCCCGGCCATCCCAGCTCGGGACGAACTGCCCTCTACTCCTTCACGGCGATGTTTCCCGGAACTTATTTGGGCTATGTCTTTGCTAGTTACATTTTTTCAAAGGAGATCAAATGGAGGTTTCTTGAGAATATCGGTGAATACAGCTCCGGAATTCTAATCGGAAGTATCATCATGGGCATCGTGATCCTGGCCGAGCTCCATCGGGACTCTGAAAAGGCGGAGAAGGACGCGCTCCTTCGTCTTGCGGAAATGGAAAAGAAAAGGCTGCAAGCCGAGATTTCTGCTCTCACGGCCCAAATGAATCCCCATCTTCTTTTTAATGCGCTTAATACGATCGCCTCAATGATTCCTTCGGCGCCGGAGAGGGCCGAAGAGATGACAGTCCTTTTATCGGATCTCTATCGAGGCGTTTTGGGAGCCAGTAAACAATCCAAACACTCTCTCGCCGAGGAGCTCGAGATTTGCCGCAATTACCTTGCCGTGGAACAAGCGCGGTTCGGTAGCCGGCTGACGGTGGAGTTCGATGTCCAAGCAACTCACGAAATTCAGATTCCGGCCCTCACCCTACAACCTTTTGTCGAAAATGCGATTAAACACGGCCTTGCATCGCGTTCGTCCGGTGGAAAAATATCGGTCATCGCCAAGGAAAGCCGCGGGACGCTTGAGCTGAGAGTGGAGGATGACGGAGTAGGACTGGGGAATTCCCCGGCCAAGACTGGTGCGGGAACCGCCATAGAGAATTTCAGGGAAAGAATGAGGCTTCATTACGGGGAAAAGGGCTCAGTGTTTATCTCTCCCCGACCCGCAGGGGGGACGGTGGTAAAAGTCGACCTGCCCATGGGAGACGTATGAAAATCTTGATTGTAGATGACGAGGCGCCCGCTAGAAATCGTTTGGCCCGCAAGATATCATTGTTCAAGGACTTCGAGATCGTAGGCGAAGCCTCGAACGGTGTCGACGCCCTGGAAAAGATCGAACAGCTCCGTCCTGAAGTGGTCTTCTTAGATATAGAGATGCCTGAGCTCGATGGATTGGGAGTTGCGAGGAGTCTCGGGCTTCACGGCCCGAAGATAATTTTTGTTACCGCGTACGATGAGCATGCGCTGAGCGCGTTTGAGGCTAGCGCCACCGACTATCTGGTCAAGCCCATATCGGATGCCCGCCTTTTTCAAACGATTGAACGACTTCGCCATGGACGGGGGAGCAAACCCTCAATGGAAAACCTACCACCGAGTCGCACTGCCATTAAGTCCGGCAACAAATTCATCGTCATCGATCCCTTGAAAATTTCGGCCATTGTCGCCCGGGATCACTACGCGGCGGTTCTCGTGGAGGGTCGGGAATTCTTGGTGGAAGAATCGCTCGATGCCGTAGCGAGTCGATTTAAAGGGGTAAATTTCTTGAGAACCCACCGAAGTGGGATGATCAATGTGAACGCGCTCTCGGAATTACTCCATGAGGGCGATAGAAAGTACATCGCGGTGCTAAACGACAAGACCCGGGTTCCCGTAAGCCGCGAACGGCTCGACGACGTAAAAAGAGAACTCGGCCTTTAGCGATTCTAAGCGTGTGAATTCCAGCTCGAACTGCTTCCCGGGCAAGTTCCCGGAGTAACTTTAAAGAGCCCCACCATGGCCTCCGAGCCGTCCCCAGTTTTCAAAGAAGCGCCAAGGTCTCCGGGAGGAGAATTGTTTTCTCTGAAAGGACTTCAAAACGCTCTCCGGGGTGCACAATCACAATCTTCGAATGGGGAAACTTATCTAAAAAACTCTTACTGCTGCCAAGCACTCCCCGTGAGGGGTTTTCCTCAAGGCTAGGAATGATTCCAAGTCCACTGGCTCCACTGAAGAAGGCAAACGGGACGTAGGCGCCTCCACGGGTACGGTATTGCGCAACGCGGGCGGGAGATTCGAGCTTTCCTAAGGGGGTTTGAAATGGAACGCGAAGGTGCATATAAAGGCAGTGAGAGAACACCGCCCGCTCATCTAGACGAAAGTCCGTAAGGTGCTGCGCCTCTCCCTGGTCTTCGAGAAAACAGGTCGGACGTTTCTCCCCTCCCTCACATGGGATGAAGCGGATCAAGAATAGTCCTTCGAAAGCCAATAATAGTTTCCTAAGGGCCGGAACAGAGACTCGGGCCTTTCGAGACAGGTCTCGGTAATCAAGAGGGTGACCTTGCTGCCTCGCCAGCTCACTCAAGACAAATCGTTTTACTCCATAAGAGAGTGTGGTCTCCGAAATGAGTTCGAGATCTCTTTCTAAAATCGTTTCAAGTTGAGATTCCCATTTCAATCTGCGCATTTTTACGTCGCGAATAAAGCACACTCCAGGAAGCCCACCATTTTCCGTGGACAACCAAAAGCTCTTTCGCACCGCATCTCGGCTTGAGCGTGGTTTATCTGAAAGCTTGTGCAAAACTTTGTGAAGGTCGCGACTTGATTTAGAAGCTAGTATGTCAATAAGGGCAGTGCCCAGCGGCAGATCCGCATTCTCCGCTGCGGTCATTGGAAAGAGTTCGAACATCAGAATCCTTCCAGTGAGTGACTCTCGGATCGCTTTGCGGCTAGTAAACCGTACCGAGCCGCTCAAGACAAATTGCCCTGGTCTCTTTTCCGTCCGAACATGATCCTTGAGGGCAGGAAAGAGCTCGGGCGCGAATTGACACTCATCCAATGCTACGGGAAAGGAGTTGAACTTCCTTAGGAACCGAGCCGGATCGAGAGAAACCTGATTCAGAACCTCCTTTTGATCGAGTGTCTTGTATGTTTTGCAAAGCTCTTCAAGCAAGGTGGTCTTGCCAACTTGGCGGTGCCCCAACATTCCCACTAAAGGGCTATAGCTGAGAGCCCTTTTTATAATAGGGAAAAGATGCCTGACACGAAGATGGGGCATGATTTTAGTATATATGTAAAAAGAGAATACCCCTATCTCTTTTTTACATATAGACAGGAAGGACCGATCTTATAGCGCCATCAGGAAGCCTGACTCTCAGGAGTAGAATTTCTTCCCGCCCACTGCCATTTCTTGGAGCAATTTCGACGGCTGAAAGCGCGGTCCGATATCCTTAGTAAAAAGATCGAGATCGCTCACAATGTTCTCGGCACCCACCTCATCCGCGTAACGAAGAAGCCCGCCGCGGAACGGAGCAAACCCTGTCCCGTAGATCATGCCCACATCCACATCAGAAATTTCGCGGACTAAGCCCTCTTCCACACAGCGCGCACCCTCATTTATCATGAGATAAATCAAACGCTTCATGATCTGTTCGTCGGTTGCAGAGCCAGAGCCCAACTTCACTCCGAGCTTCGTGAAAAGCGCACTGTCTTCTCCTCCTCGCTTTCCCTTTTCATAGAGGTAAATGCCCTTGTTCACCTTTTTGCCAAGGCGACCATCCGCGGTAATCGTCTCCATGAGCTGGGGTGATTTCATTCTCTCGCCGAAAGCACCGTAGAGAACTTTGGAGACTTTGGAAGCAACATCGAGCCCCACTTCATCCAAGAGCGTGCAAGGGCCCATGGGCATTCCGAACTGGGTAATGACTTTATCAATATGGGAAGGTTTCAGACCTTCCGCCATCAAAAAAACAGCTTCGTTCAAATACGGCCCGAGAATCCGATTCACGACGAATCCAGGAGAGTCCTTCACTACAATGGGTGTTTTCCCCGCCTTTTTTGCGAGCTGAAATACCGTAGCAACCGCCTCTTCGGACGTTTGCTTTCCGCGAATCACTTCTACCAGTGGCATTTTGTCGACCGGATTGAAGAAATGTAACCCAACCACCCGCTCCGGGCTCTGGGCCGCTTCCGCAATCTGAGTGACACTCAACGATGAGGTATTCGTCGCTAGAATGGCGTCCTTCCGGACATGAAGTTCTAATTCCTTGAATACTTTTTTCTTGATTTCGAGATCCTCGACCACTGCTTCCACGACAAGATCGAGATATTGAAATCCGCCAAAGTGAGTGGTGCCTTCGATGCGAGCCATGGCATTATCAAGCTCGCTCGGCTTCATACGCCGGCGTTCCACCTGCTTTTTAAAAACCTTGTGTGCGGCCTGATACCCCTTCGCGACTGCGTCCCACTGAATGTCTTTCATCCGCACGGGAATTTCTTTCGCCGCGAAAAGTTGCGCGATGCCGCCGCCCATCACTCCCGCCCCCACAACACCCGCGCGCTTCACCTCACGGCCCGCAACAGTGGCACCCTTATCCTTTTTTACCTTCTCATTGAGATAGAAGAGAGAAATGAGGTTCTTGCACTCCGGCGTCTTGATGAGCTCTACAAATGCTTCCGCCTCGATCTGAAGTCCCTTTTGAAGATTTCCACCGTAGGTTTTTTTAACTACATTGAGCGCGGCCAGGGGTGCCGGATAATTCCCTTTGGTCTTATCGAGCAAATCCTTTTTCGCCTTTTCAAAGACGAACCAATTGCCGCCGGGGACAGTACTCAAAATTTTCCCTTGGAGATCCTGGCTTCCCGGATAGCTCGTCCGCTTTCTCTTTGTCTTAGCAAGTTCCACGGCCCACGCGATGGCCTTTTCCTCTAAAACTTCCTTGGGCGCGATTTTATCGGCGAGACCGAGCTTCTTTGCCTTTTTCCCGTCCACCGTTTTACCGGTGAGGATCATATCGAGCGCCGGCACAAGGCCGATTAACCGAGGAAGCCGCTGCGTTCCGCCCCAACCAGGAATCACCCCGAGCATCACTTCGGGTAACGCTATCTTAGTTTCCGGAGCGTCGGAGACTATTCGATAATCACAAGAGAGGCTGAACTCCGTTCCGCCGCCCATGCAGGCACCATGAATTGCCGCAATCGTCGGGATGGGAAGATTTTCGAGATAGGTAAACACGGACTGTAATTTCATCAATCTTTCGCTGCTATCGAGTTTTGGAATTTCCGCGATGTCAGCACCCGCGATGAAAATGGAGGGCTTTCGACTAATGACGACCAAAGCCTCAATGCTCTTATCGTCCTCAATTTGCGTCCAGATTTCGAATAGCCGAAGCATATTCGCCGTCGAAAGTTTATTGGCCCGTTCATTCAACTGATCCAACACCAGAAGGCCGACATTTCCTCGCTTTTCGAGTCGAATACTCTTTTCGGCGGTGGCAACGGCATCCTCCTTCATCGACGATCGAAATTGTTTTGCCTCTTCCTGAAAACTCTCTCGTGAAAGCTCCATTTTCAATTCCTCTCCAACAAGAAGGCAGCACCCTGTCCGCCACCAATACAAAGGGTTGCAAGGCCTCTGGCCTTTTGCTTGATCTGCATCTCCTTTAAACAGGTCAAAATAAGACGTACTCCCGTTGTCCCCACCGGATGCCCCAGGGCAATCGCCCCGCCGTTCACGTTCAGAACCTCGTCCTTAAGCTCTCCGATCTCACGATCACGTCCCAGTTTTTCCTGACAATATTTCTTCGAGCTAAAGGCCATTTGGTTCGCGAGCACTTGAGCGGCAAACGCCTCATTGAGTTCGACCAAATCGATGTCTTTCAGGTCCCACCCCGTGGCCTCCAATACCTTTGACGTCGAGTAAATGGGGCCCATGCCCATACGCTTGGGCTCGCAACCCGTGAAAGCAAACGCCGTGATCGTTCCCAGGATAGCTCTTCCTTCCGCCTTCGCCTTGGATTCGTTCATCAAGACCAAGGCCCCCGCTCCGTCCGTGATCGGGCAAGCATTGCCCGGAGTGATCGTGCCATTCTCTCTATCGAAAATGGGCCGGAGCTTGGCCAGCGCTTCCATGGACTGATTTTCCCTGGGCCCGATATCGTTCGCGAGATGCTCCTTGTAATCGGGCTCCAGCATGACGGGCGTTCGCTCTTCCTTGAATCGGCCGCCCTTATCCGCGGCCGCCGCTTTTTGATGGCTGCGCAACGCGAACCTGTCTTGGGTCTCCCGGCTGATTCCAAAATCGCGCGCCAAGATTTCCGCGGTTTGCCCCATATTCAATCCCGAAATCGGATCGGTGAGCCCTTCCATGATGGCAATTACAGGCTTCAACATTTCCGGCCGAATTTTCGTCGCTATCTGGGCCTTCGCAAGAGGGGACTTTGCCCCCATCATTGCGGCTACAATGTCCTTGAGCTCGTCGGTAAAGAGCAGTGGCATATTGCTCATACTTTCCGTTCCCCCCACCAGCATCGACTCTGCCAATCCCGCTCCAATTTTGAGACAACCCTGGGCCACGGCCTCCATCGCGGAAGCACAATTACGGTGGACGGAATAGGCGGGTGTGGACTGCGGGAGCCCCGCCCGAAGTGCGATGACCCGCGAAATATTTGCGGCGTCTGCCGGGGTCCCCGCATTTCCAAAGACGACTTCGTCCACGCCATCCATCGCAAGACCGGCCAGCGCCATCGCCTCCTGGGCGACGGTTACCCCTAAGTGAACCGCTGAGCAGTCCTTCAGCTTGGTGCCGGACTTGGCGAACGGAGTGCGCGTTCCCGCCACTACCGCAACTCTGTTGTTTTGTTCTTTAGCGACCCAAGCCTTCATAGTGGCTCCTCTTCTTTCGATACTGTAAATGACCCGGAGGGCTATCATTCAACGTCCGCACCCAAAAGACAAGAATTTGGGACCTCAATCCCTAGATGACACGGCGAACGTTCTGGAGCTCGTCGTTGACCCTTCCTTAAAATTATTAAGGATGTAATAATTCTTGTTGGGCGTAGTTCTCATTTCCTCTAAACGTAAGGCGGCTCTGGATGTGGCAATGTCACTATTGTCGTTTGCCCCTTTCGCTCGAAATCCAGACGAAGAACCGCCTTTGCCCCAATTGCGGTAGCGATATCCATTGCTGCAAGAACTGCGTTCACTATGATGAGAGCCTAAACTCCAAATGTTCGGAGCCGAATAGCCCGTGGGTTGCTGATCGAGGCACCCAAAACGATTGTTCGTTTTTCGAGCACAGACCCACCACCACCCCGAATCCGCAGACTCAATCCACCGATTCCACCACCGAAGCCGAAAGAGCTAAAGAGGCCTTCCGAGCGCTTTTCCGCGACCTTTAGACATTCCATCGACCCAGCCTAACTCCTTGATTATTGATTGACTTTATCCGCGTATCCCTTTAGGTCTATCCCTTCACTATAGGCAAATAAAAGATGGCAAAGACAACGAAAAGCGGTTCTAAAGGTACGGAAACCAAAGCGAAAGCTTCAGCGGACAAGCCCCACAAGGCTTCAGCAAAACCTACGGCGGGTAAAGAAATTCAGGCTGCGGAAGGTTCGAAAAAAACTGCAGCGCCAGTGGTAAAACGCAATCCCCTCCTGCCCCGTACTCCCATGGCGGAATGCGGAGCGCTTACGAAATGGCGGGTTGTGGATGCTACCGGCCAACCCTTGGGTAGGCTCAGTTCTTACATCGCAAAGGCTTTGATGGGAAAAGATAAGCCGGCTTATACCCGCTTCCACGACACTGGAGATGCGGTGGTTGTGTTGAACGCAAGCCAGGTGGTCCTTACTGGCAATAAATGGGACCAAAAGACTTATTACTACCATACGAACTATCCGGGCGGGATTAAGAGCTTTACCGCAAAGGAACTTCTGGAAAAACATCCTGAGCGGCTCATCGAGCGGGCTGTTTACGGAATGTTGCCAAAGGGGCACATGGGTCGTCAGTGGTACAGGAAACTAAGGGTTTTCGCAGGAAGCGATCACCCCCACAAGGCGCAGCAGCCGAATGTGGTGAAACTCCCCTATTTGGGGACCAGGGAGAAAGCGTAATTCATGGCCACCACTATTTACCGAGCTACCGGTCGTCGTAAGAGTTCCGTCGCGCGCGTGCGCTTAATGGCGGGCGAAGGCGGAATCAAAGTTAACGAAAGAAATTTCGAAGAGTATTTTCCTCGCGATACCCTGCGGGCCAAGGTTCTACGGCCTCTCGTGCTCGCGGAGAAGTCCAAGGAGCTGCAAGTTATCTCTCTCGTCGACGGGGGAGGAGTCTCCTCGCAAGCCGGCGCTGTCGCTCACGGAATCAGCCGTGCCCTTCTCAAGTACAACATTGAGCTCCGCGGAGCCTTAAAGAAGGAAGGCCTTTTGACTCGTGATCCTCGCATGAAGGAACGCAAGAAGTACGGCCAAAAGGGCGCCCGTAAGCGATTCCAGTTCTCTAAACGTTAATCCCTGAACTCAGTTGCGTTCACACACTGGGCGGCGTCTTTTACCGGCCGGACTTCGTCCTCCGCGTTCGGAATCCTCGACGGCCCGACAGGGCCGCCTCCGGTTCCTCTCTTGTGCGTCCTTGCCGACCGGCAAAATACGCTCGCGGATTGTGCAAACTCAACTGAGTTCGGGGATTCAATTTCGCGTACATTGTTCTAGGATGAATTCGTGTGCAGGGGCGTAGCCCACCACGAAGGGAAGTGGTCCGAAGGCATTGGAATAAAATCCGCTGCCCACGCGCCAATCATTGGTAGTAAGTCTCCCTTCCAAAGGCAGCTGAATTCTTCCGACCAAATGGAACCGATCCGGCGGCAACTCTTGAGTGTTCGTGTTGGGTATCGGAGTGATCACCCAAGTTCCTCGGCGAATTTTCGCGACGTCACTAAAATCGATAGGCAGAAATCCCAGCTTCTGCATGTAGTACTGAAAGCCCCAATGGCCCTGGAACCAGACTGGATGAACTTCTTCCCGAAGTTCGTGCTTTAAACGTTCGGCTGCCACCTTATCCAGGTTCGCAATGTTGAAATCCGCGAAGGTCACCCAAAGAGAAAGCGCCACCTGTAACGCAAATGGAATCCAAATACGTTTGAAGTCTCCTAATTGTTTCGTGATTAAGATTCCCGCAAGCGGAGCCAGAGGCAAAATAGATCGGCAATTGACAGCCCAATTGAAAAGACAAGTGAAAGCAAGGATCGAGAATAGCCAAACAGCAAAAAACCACTCTTGAGTGGACCATAAAATCAACTCGAGCCCAGCGAGCAGGAAAAGAGAAACCTGAAAGAGAATGGGCCAGCGTATACCCATTTCCGTCCGAAACGGAAAATAGGGAAACGAATTCCAGAGCAAAAGAACCCCACCGAAAAGAAATAGGGCGCAAGCTCGCTGGATCCATTGGCGACGCGTCCAAAGAACGGGCGCCCAAACCAAACCCGCCAAGAGTCCGCCTCCCAGGAATGTGACACCGGAGAGAGCGCTCGCCCAGTAATGCCTTTCCCCCGTAGGGACGTAGTTCACGGAGTCGAGTAAAAGTCCGTGCCCATACATGCAGTACGTGGCGTACTGATAGAGAATGAGCGTAACCAAGGGAATGCTCATTCCCAGTGTGGCAAGGCGAAAGCGTTTTCGATAAACAGCGTAGGCGACAAGGAGGGGAAAGAGAAAGAGTGCGCTGTACTTCGTTAAGACGGCAAGAGAAGCAAGAAATGCAGCCAAGGCAATTTTTGCCAAGCTATTTTCGTCCATACCTTCAACCCAAAGAGCAAGAGCCCAAACCCAGAACGCCAACATGGGAATATCGCTCATCACCGTTGTGGCAGAGACAAGAAATGCCGGCGTAACGATCGCGATGAGAGTCGCCAGGAAAGGGCGAGCACAAAATAATCCCGTCAATCGATAGACCCCGATCACAGCGATTCCTGCCGGAATCAAGAAGGCCAGGTGCAGACCCCGCTCCGACCAACCTAAAACGTTCGCGGCCAGCGCGATGTAATATGCTGTCAGGGGAGGGTTTTTCATCACCTGTGACATGGGACGCACAAGGCCATACCAATTCACGTCAAATGCATAGAAATTCCAAGGATCGGCTTGAATGTGCTGCCCCGCCCAGAGGAATAATGGATCGTCGATATGGAAAGCCTTTCCTAGGAAAGGAAGAAGGCAGAGAACGGCAGCTGAAACGAGTAAGAGGCGGTGTTGGTTTGCAGTGCCCACGCGCTTGGCGATTATACCGAACAATCAGTTCCTTGACTTCATTCGGTCTTAATCGGGACAATTTGAGTTGGATGCGGGCGCTAAGACTGCTTATTTTCATCGCTTTTCTTTTGCTCTACACCGAAGGAAGCATTCGAGTACTAAACGTATTTCCATCCACGTCTCTACCTAGAGTTTTACGCGGGCTGCAAAGCCAAATTCGAGAAGCGCTAAGGCCTGAAGACTTTCAGTGGAAGCAAGAGTTTGTCGATCTCGTCGAAGCGAAGCGAAAAGCAGACAGTGATTTCTTCATGGACCTCGGAAAAGGGCTCTTCGTCCCCCACACAACACGCGGGTGGACCCCGCGCCCCAACACAAGGCTTGTTTCGTTCGGCTATCGCTATCGCATCAATAGTAAGGGGGAGAGAGCTCCCGTCGAATTCGTTCAAACACCGAATCGATTCTCCGTTTTGATCCTGGGGGATTCATTTACCTTTGGAACCGAGGCCAACGACGAATTCACCTGGCCCAACCTGCTTAGAGAGCACCAGCCGAAGCTTAATATCGCAAACCTTTCCGTCGCAGGTTATGGAATCGACCAAATGCTGATCACGCTTCGAGAGGAAATCGATCGTTATAAGCCCGATCTGGTGGTGGTGGGCGCCATTGCGGATGATCTCGATCGCGTCGTCTTCGGATTCCGCGGCTTTAAAAAGCCGCGGTTCGATTTGATAGACGACAAACTTGTTCTCGGAAATTCCCCGATTGGGTCCTTAGAAGAAGTCTATCGAGAGACCAAGAAAGAATTGCAAGAGGGAGCTCCCTTCTTTCAGTCTGTGAGTCTCTATCGAATTTTGCGTTCCAGGGCGAGAATGAGAAAACTGCCCGCACTCGATAAGAAAATTCTTGAGGCCCTGGTAGAGACCTCGCGCCGCCACGGTGCGGATTTTCTCCTAGTCTCACTAGATCGATCCCGTTCTAGGGCAAATGCTTTCTTGAGAAATTTTTCCGAACATGAAAACGTGAGCTACCTCGACTTAAGCGAGACTTTTCCGAAGAATTTTCTTGTGAACGAGGGGAAACATTACCTCCCAGAAGAGGCGGGGTATGTAAGTCGGTCAGTCCAGAAAAATATTTTAGACCATCCCTCTTACCGCAAATGGCTAGCGCACCAAGCTCTTCCTTAGCTGTTAGAGAAATGAATAGCGAAGTGTGACCAACGCCGAAGCCGCGTCATCTGCGGCACCGGTCAGATACTGCGGGTTTTCGATGTGAAAGTAGCGGCCCGTGATAGAAACTTCCGTTTGGATCCAACGCCCAATCCATCCCAGTCCCATTCCCGTGCGATTTTCGGAAGTCTTGCTTTTTGCTCGCCGCTCGTACCATCCGCTTACTAACAAACGAGAAGCCTCCTCAAGTGGAAATTCCAGATCGACATAGGACCCCTCGGCATCCGGCCCGAGCGGGTGCCCCAAAGGAGTCCCTTGATAGGTCAGTCCCTGAGTCCAGAAGGGATCTTGGTAAGCAGTCTTTGCCGTATTCACGTATTCTAGGCGAAATTCCAAGGAACCAAGTTTAGGCAACCAAAGGCCCGCGAGATAACTTGTGCCATCCGAGCTTTGCAAGGAATCGAAGAAAAGCTGGCCGTAGAATTTGAAGAATTCAGACGGTCCCCATATCCCCAAATCGATCGCCATGTTTCGCTGGCGCTTGTTCCGAAGAATAGCGTCGTTCGAATAGCCTAACATCCCGAAGTAGTCCGCTCCCTCGAGACCCGGAGCACCGACTCCTCCAAATTGATAAAGCTCGAGCAGTGAAAGCTCCAAGAAAGAAAAAGGTCTTGCGCCCACCGCAATTCCCCAGAGCTTCGATTCTTTCACCCCACTCAAGGGATCATTGGTTGATACCCAAGTTTCAATGGAGAAGGGGCCTATAGTTTCAGAGAGAGCCGCTGGACGAAAAGCAAGGCGCCAAAGATTCAGCGGCTTCGCCGCCGTCCCCAGAATGAGCCCCCCGTGTTTCGCGCCGCCAAAACCCAAAGCAATTCTTCCGTACGTCGCTTCTAAACGCCCGTACCCAACCTTGATGTAGCCTTCATGAAGATAGAACCTCCCTAAAGGCCGCCCGTAATCTTCGAGAGTACCCACCCAGCCGGGTGTAATCGAAAGAGCCACTCCGACCTTTTGTCCGGCCTCTGCGTTCGCGGTCATTTCCCCGAAAAGGTTAGGCCCATAGTAGTCAAATCGCCCCTGGCGCTCCGGATAAGTGGGCAGGACAGTGGCGTCGATCCCTTGCAGAGGTAAAGGATCCTCGTGCCGAAAATAGAGTCCCACTCGGGCATCGTTCTGAAGGAGATCGCGTAAGAGAATTTCTCTCTCTCGCAAGAGCCAAGGCGGAGCTTCGCACCTGTCCTTACCTCCGGTGAGAGCTAAAGCACCTTTCAGATCAGCGTGCCCTTGGGGTCGCAGCGCGCGAAACGTGGGCTGAGCGCATCCATAGGCTTCGAGGCGATCGAGGATAGAATAGTTGGAGTAATCGACGGGAACGTTTGCAGAGACCTTGCCGAGTGCAGGCGCGGCAATCGCAAAAAGAAGTAGGAATAAGGAGATCACAGGTCGACCAGATCGAATTCTACCGTATGTCCGAATAGAGAGCGAACAATGGGGCCGTGGCTCGAAACCTTGTCGGTCGTATGAAAGAGGATCTTTCCCCTCGTCCCTTCCTCGCGTAGGAGCGAGAGTTTTTTCAACTCCTCTTTTACTTCCGAGGCAAGAGCCTCCCCGCTATGGACAAGTCGAACTTCATTTCCGAAAAAACCCCGAAAACTTGGGACAAGCAAAGGATAGTGAGTGCACCCCAAGACCACTGTATCGTAATCAGTGTCGCTTGCCTGAGTAAGATAGGTACGGATCACCTCTCGGGTCACCGGGTGATCGAACCACCCGCTTTCTGCGAGGGGAACCAAAAGCGGGCAGGCCATTTGTTCTACTTGAACCGCTTTTCCAATCCGATGAAAGGCACGCAAATAGGCCTCGCTTTTCACGGTGGACTCCGTAGCAAGTACCAACACCTTTCCGTTGCGAGTGGCGTCCGCGCCCGCCCGCGCGCCCGCGCCAATCACTCCATAAACAGGCACCGGACTTAGCGCGCGCAACATTTCCAAAGCGACGGCCGTCGCCGTATTGCAGGCCACGACAACTGCCTTCACAGGTTGCCTTAAAAGATAATCAATGCAGCGTTGGGCGTATTTTTGAACGACCTCTCCCGACTTACTCCCATAGGGGAGTCTCGCGACATCACCTAAATAAACAAAGTCTTCTCTTGGCAATGCGCGGCGGAGCTCGTCCAAGACGGTAAGGCCTCCCAGGCCAGAGTCAAAAACCCCAATCGGTAAGCCAGCTTTCACGCCACTTGGAGTAGCATAAATCCCCTTTGCCGGCTATAGTCAGGCCCCATGAGCAACGAGTCTACGCAGCAATGGAAAGGGTGGATCCAGCTATTTCTGGGCATGGGGCTCACGTTTCTGTTTTTCTATATGATGGCGCCTTTTTTGGTCGCCATTCTGCTCGGTGCTGTTACCGCAATTATCGTTTTCCCCCTCTTTGAGATTTTTTTGAAGAAAATGCCGCGAGCCTTGGCCGGCCTTTTTGTTACGTTAGCGGTCGCTCTCGGCATTTTGCTTCCCGTTTTCTTCATGTTGTACAGCGGCTCGCTGCGCCTCTTGGCCATTTTCGGAAAGCTTAAGCTCCCAAAGGATGGCTCGGTGGATCATCTTCTGTTTCACCCTTGGGTGAGCCAAGCCCTGCAAATGTTCTCGAGCTTTTTTCCGGTAGATCGCGAATGGGTTCGTGGACAGGCAATGGAGATTCTGCAAAATATTATTGAGACTCTTACGAAGCTCATTGGTGGGTTTTTGGGCGGAATGCCGGGCCTACTGCTTGCATTCTCAATCGTAATCGTGAGCACCTATTTTTTTCTGGTCGATGGAGGACGCTTTTTGCGCTTTTTATCCAGCCTGTCCCCCCTCAAGGATGAGCGATCACAAGATCTTTACGGAGCCTTTGAGAAATCCTGTCGTGGAGTCGTGTTAGGGCTAGTGGCTAGTTCTGCCGTACAGGCAGTTTTAATGGTGGTCTTCTTTTCCATCACTGGAATTCCCGACCCGTTCTTTAGCGGAGGAATGACCTTCGTGATGGGGATGGTTCCTGTCGTTGGAAGCGCCCCCATTTGGATTGGGGCAGTGGTCTATCTATTCTTTAGCCATAAGCTTGCGATGAGCATTGTAATGCTGATTGGAGGGGTGATCGTAAGCACGTCGGATAACATCGTTCGGCCGCTTATCATGAAAGGCCAAAGTGAAATGCACCCGCTACTGGCTCTGGTCAGTGTCTTTGGTGCGGTGAATCTCTTAGGACCCACGGGAATATTTTTGGGTCCTGTGATCGCCGCTGTTTTCGTCTCCTTCTTAAAAATTCTCGCACTAGAAATTAGACGCGAGAACATGGTGGCGGCGCAAAATTAATGATTTCAGAATTTTTACTCAGATTTCGCTTCCTTCGGCGTTCCTGGTACCTACTCGTATATATTCCACCGGCGTGGGCCGCCCTATGGTCTGAGAATGGACTTTACACTCGAGAGGGCCGAACGCTGGTGAGAGGGAAATTCCGTCGCATTTTCTTGAGCAACATCCCTCCCCTTGCTCGTTGGCTTCAAAGACGCCACGGATTGGCCGGCGGGTGTGTCAACTGCGGCGCCAGCTGCAAGCTCATGTTTCAATGCCCGCATTGGGACGATCAATCGCATCTGTGCAAAATTTACGAGGACCGCCCGAACATTTGCCGTCTATTCCCCATCACTCCCGGGGACATTATCGATCGAACGATCGCCGCAAAAGGCGGTAAAGAATGTGGGTTTACTTTCGAGCCGGTGGATAAGTAGAGGATTTCCTAGGTTCGACTTCCTGAAGGCTCTCTTCATTCAAGAAGGGCTCGAAGGTGCTGCGCTCTCCCGATTTAGAATCGGTGAGGATGAGCCTGGATTCTTCTATCTCGCAAAAGAGCTCGTGCTCCTCGGACCCTTTCCCATAGGTGAGAGTAATCATGCAATCACCGGAAGCAGACTCCTCTAGCTTGTAGGTAAAGGGATAGCTAACTCCCTTTTCGTAAGTAAGGTCCACGACCTGTCGGTAGGTTCCCGCCGTATCAGAGACAAAGTGATACTCGGTAAAGTTTCGCGACGAATCCGCGCCATGACTCGATACAATTCTCCAGGACCCGTCCTGAAGTTTATTCGCCACGTCCGCCACACGGGTGGTGGATTTCGCACACCCTAGGAATAGCAGGGGAATTAAAAGAAAAGCGCGCATGGTGCATAACCTCAAAGTTGCTCTGCGCAGATAGTATGCAACCGGAATACCAAAGGATTTGGGCACTATAGGGCTCATTTTAGAGCCTAGCTTTTTTACAGCCCAGGCTCACACTAGACATTTCATCGCCTCTTTCCTTCATTTGGCAGCGTTCCCGACAGTTTCCTCACTTCAAACGTATTCTGTAAGAATGCATCCTAGTGAATATCCCACTCTCCACTCAGGGAAGGAATGGAGTGGTCATGGTAGCCTGGCTCTTTTTGTCGTTTACATTGCTATTTCAATCTCAATCTGCCTTTGGAGAAATCGATCTGGATGACGATATCACTTCGCAGTGCACTAGTTTCACGACTGAAACAACCGAAGCGCAACGGAACGCGATAGAAGGGATGCTGGCTGGTCGCGACCATCGCCTCTGGCACAATTTTTTTCATGGGGTGAGGAGTGCTTGGCTGGGGCTCACTGCCGATCAGCAGAATCTTCTCGCAAACATTCACCCAACTCTCGTGCCACCCCATCCGGTTACAAATGCCAATACCATAGACGCGGAAGACTTTCTCTATTTCCATCACCAGATGGTGCTCATGGTGCGTAGGATGTTGGTCGAGGCCGGACAACCATGTATTGCCAGCTGGGGCACCATTCCCAAACCGTCCGATACGGCTTGGCCTATGCCGCCGCTTTGGACCGGTGCGGACGGGATCGTTGCGTTTGCAAAATCTTCCGCGGGATACTTCAATATGGTCGGGATGGAGAACACAGAATTTCACAACGACTCGTGGCTCAGGCAACAGAAATTGCTGGGAGACATGGGACAGGTGATGTCGGATTCTCTTCATCGCTTGTTTCATGCCCGATTTTCAGCAGAACCGAACCCATCCGTGCGGCCCTTGTTAAATATTTCGCAAGCACCAGACGAAGTATTCAATGACAAGAGCTACAACAACCTTCGCGATGGGTACGCCACCACGGTGAATCCGTATTTTTGGAAGCTCCACGGATACGTCGATGACGTGATCTTTCGCTGGCTCAAGGTCCGCGGGTATACGAAAATTGCCGTGCAATGCCCGCTAACCTCATCTGGAAAGCCCGATCCGAAGTGTTACCAATGGAGAGGGACATGGGTCGGACCCGATCCAGAAGTGGTATGCGACTGTCCGGAAAATGAAGACGACCCCGACCATGTTCACGTCGACATCCTGGATAAATTTTTTCAATACAAAATCGACCATCCGGAGACGAAGGATTCATTGGACCTCTTGCTCAAGACGATTGACGCGGCAGCGGGTAATCCAAGCACAAACTGAGTAAGGTAGCTCGTTAAATTGCGGGGGGGACGATACTGAAGCTGGACGTCTTCCATTCGAAATGGAATTCATACACGAAGCGGATGAGATCTTCCTTATCGAATAGCTGGCTCGGAGGATTGTTGAAGGGCTCGACATCCCAAAAGGCCCGCTTGGGAGCTTCATCCAGCTCGGTTACACCTGAGCTCGCTAAAGTTTGAATCGCGCGGACTTCGCCTTCTCTGTTTATCACGATCTGCAAACGAGTGATGTAAACGTTCCCCTCGATTTTTCTGTTCGTGAGGTAGATCGAGTGCACGGCATCACGCGCGTAATAGACCCAGCTGTCGTAAATTTTGTCCGCAATACGGTTGATGAAAGAAGCATATTTCACGGGGTCGGTATTGAGAATGGTTTGATCTCCAATAGCGATGTCTCGCGATATCTCGTTCGGGCTCATCCCGTAGGCCATGAGATCATGGATCGTGGGAGCACCCGCCTCTTCGCCGTCTTTTCCAGGGACAGACTCAGGTTTTCCCTGCCCGGCCTGAAATCGGCCCTTTCGCGCAGCTTGCATTTCTTCCTTCACGCGGTTTCTGTGCTCCGCCCCGTATTTGGATTCCTTGTCCTTTGCTTGGGAATCTTCTTCCTTCGTACGGCTCGATTGCACGATAGGCTTTGCGTTGGAAAGATCGAGTGCATCCACTTCGATGGGCTCATTCGTCATAGAGTTGCGAACCAGAGATGCGGGAACATAAAGAATATGAATTTGCCCCAAGGCCAAGTGAATCAAAACGGCGACCAAAATCGTAATGAAAAGCCTGCGCTTCATGCGGGCCTCCACCAGGAAAACTCTGGATAGCGGATTTCCACCAAGCACAAGCCGTACGCCGAAATCGTACGCCCCGCCTTTTGTCTTTGGCCCGAAGCGATGACAGCCGGAATGGAAA
>JAHFAF010000255.1 GCA_023250715.1 Pseudobdellovibrionaceae bacterium
GTATTTTGACTTGTAATTCCACCGGCCATGTTCCAACCCGCCGCAATTAAGCCCGTTGAATAAGTGTTTTCAATGTAACCGTCATTGATTCCAGCTATGCCCCCCGCGTTTGTGTCAACGAGCGTGATTGTATGACCAGTTGCATAGCTATCGATGATTTTTCCAAAGACCGGATTTCTGCCGGCGAGCCCACCGGCAAAAGCATGGAGCGCGACAACATTCCCGGAGGATTGGCAATGTTCTATGAGAAAATCTCCGTCATGTTGGGCTGGGTTAGAATAACCCACAATTCCCCCAGCATTCGAAGCTAGCGTCAACACGTCACCGGAGGAAGACGTATTGGAAATCCGGACCTTAGCCGAGCCCGCATGACCCAAAACCCCGCCTACTTGACCGGCGTTTGAGAAAACATGCCCGCTTGCGGAGGACGAGTCTATTTGTAACCCATTGCCGTCGCTATGTCCTACAATACCACCAGCAGCGGAACCAAACTGCGAGAGAAGAAAAACTGTGCCCCTTACGTGCGTGTTCACAATTTGGGAGTTAGCGCCCGCATCCATGCCAACAATTCCCCCGACATCTCCATTGCCTTGGACGATAAGGTCGGAGGAAACTCCTTCGATAGAAATAGTATCTTGAACTCCGCCCACAAGACCGCCCACCAATTGATCGCCCAATACTAATCCCGACTCCAAGTGAATGTTATGAAACTCTGACGAAAAGGCCCTGCCCGCTATCACCCCGACAAATATCTTGCCGCGGACAAATATTTTCCTAAGGTTCAAATTTTTGACACTGCTGCAGCTCAAATTAGAAAATAACCCCACCGACCAATAGGGGTCTGAGCCCCAATGGTAATCTACAGTTAAGTTGGAAATCGAATGACCTTGTCCATCCAGAATAACTTCAGACCGATTTAGCGGAGTCCAACGCTTCGTGAGGACAATATCAGCATTCAGCTGATAATATTTACCGTTTTGAATGTTGAGCAATTGCTCCTCGGTAGAAATACTGATCGGGTTTAACAAAGGAAGAGCGCTCACGCACGAAATTATTTTTTTCGCTAAGACAGGTGGGTGCGCTTTGGACAAAGGTAACGATAGTGCGGTTGCCCTATCTCGCTCTAAATTACACCCCGCCAAGGCACCGTCCCTTTCAAAAAAAGTGTTTTCCGAGCTAAAAACCTTCTCCGGAAACTCAATCAGATTTAGTGCCCAGATATTAAAATAGTCACTCGGTGGCGTAGAGAGTGGCAAAGCGGCGTCCTCACTGATATCGGCAGCTTTTGCGACGCCAACGAGGAGGCCAATATTTGTATCCCCGATGACTTCTGAACTACCGTAGCTTTTCTTAATTGAGCCCAGAACTGTTTTACCGACAAGACCGCCCACAGCATCCTGTCCAATTACTTGTCCGGTCGCCGAGGAGTCCCGTATTAAAGGTGCCAAATCGATTGGTAGTTTTATGCTGGTCACGTCTATTCCTACGTCATCGCTCCCGCAAAAATCTCCCTTCCCTAGCGTTCCGACAAGACCACCCACATCGCGGTACCCTTGCACTTTTCCCGAAGCCGAAGAAGTATAAATCACCCCGTGAAAACAACCTGCTAACCCTCCCGTGGAAACCGCGGCCGCCGACATAAGTTTTACATCAACCGAAGATTTCGCTCCCCAAATGATTCCTCCTCCCGATCCAATAACACCGCCGGCGGCTAAGCGATCGCCAATGACAGACCCCGCGGTATGGCAATTGAATAGCAAAGAATTCTCTTCGACGGAGCCTACGAAACCGCCGATGTAATTCTTGGCCTTCAATTGGGTGTTGCTTGAACAACGAATAAAATTCGTGGCCCCTGCGGATCCGACAAATCCTCCTGAATAGTTATTGCCTATTACTTCTCCGTTATTCGAAGAGTCCGCGATGATGCTGCGAGAGGCTGCGCCAATCATTCCCCCGATGTACTCATCCGCAAGAACTTGCGACTTCACGCTCCATTGATATACAAAAGATCCTTCAATCGATCCGATTCCCCCGCCGATGTATTTGGCGCCATTTACTACTACTTCCGCGTTCACCAGATAAGATGTGGAGCTACCCGACATTCCCCCGAGGACGCCGCCGTTATAGTTTCCGGTAGAAACTACTTGAGAATGGTTACATATTAATGCCAAAACAGAATTATTCGCGTGACCGACTAACCCGCCACTATGATCACGCGCCTCAACTCTCGCATTGTTAATGGAAACATTTAAGATAAGACTCTTTTCGGTTGAGCCCGCCAATGCTCCCACATAACTATCTCCGCCAATAATCGCGTTCTGTATCTGCAAGTTAATGATCAGGCTAGATTCCACAGTACGGAACAGCCCAATGTAGGACTCAATACCAATGGCTTTCAGACCGGATATTTTAAAGCCATTTCCATCAAGGACCGAGTCCACGAAGCGCGGTGGCTTATAGTCCGTCGGCAATGAAATATCTTCCATTAAAACAATATTGGATTTGGATATAGTATTGTACCCATCGACCAAAGCTATCAATTCACTTGAATTATAGATTCGCTTTACCGCTAGTTTCAGAATGGGATCGAATTTCGTTCTCAGACCATCGGAAATGATACTCGGGTGAATAACCGCCATTGAAGCTCCCGAACAGTCGGGGACAGGCTGGTTTAGTAGGAAAGCGAACTCGTTAATATTGGCAAGAACTGAGACAAGGGAATTCAAACGGGCCGGAATATTGTTTGGCAGTATTAAGCCGGGAGGCACTTCGTCCGCAATCGGTAATTTAATAGGAGCAGGTGTCGAACTTGCATTGAAATCTGGAGTCGGGGTCGGAATGGAAGTCGGAATGGCAGTCGGAATGGAGCTAAACGGAGCGAACGTAGGTTGACGGCTTAAATTTAGGCACCCCGGAAGAACCAGCGATAGAATTAGTGCGTTTAAGCTAAGCTCGACTTGCCATAAAACGAAACGAACTCTCAATTTCAAACTCGCTTTCCTGCAGATTTCATTGGCAGATTACTCTCTGTTGATAAGACGCCTGAAAGGTTTTGGGGCCAGGGTGAATTGTGAAGATTGTGGCGTTTGCCTTCTTGTAGAGTTTCTCCCCATCGGACCATCAACTTCCATAGAGCATTAAGAATCGCACTATAATTAACAATCGAAGTTGAAGTCGCCGATAAGTATCCGGGGAACTCCATGCAAATCGGGCAAAGAAAACTAGCCGCCATTATGTTCACGGATTTTGTGGGCTACAGCAAAGTGACCCACCAGAACGAGCCCTTGGCGTTGGAACTTTTAGCCGAGCATCGGGTGATCATTGAGCGTCTAGTGACGGAGTTTCGGGGCAGGGTGATTCAGACGGTAGGAGACGGTTTTCTTTTGGAATTCGGGAGTGCGCTCGAGGCTTCCCGTTGCGCCATAGAAATTCAAAACGCCTTTCGGGCTCGAAATCAGGGACTGCAAAAAGAACGCACCATCCATGTTCGCGTAGGGATTCACTTAGGGGACATTCTTTCTGGAGAGAAAGATATCTACGGAGATGGTGTGAACATCGCGGCCCGTCTTCATGCTCTAGCAAAGCCTGGGGGAATTTGTCTTTCCCAGCAAATCTACGATCAAGTAGTGGGTCAGCTCGGGGCCAATCTTTATCGTTTGGGACGTCGGCAATTGAAAAATATCCGCGAGCCAATGATGACTTATCTTCTCGACTCCGCGCCCACTCCCTCCGTTTGGCGCCCGGTTAGGCAAGTTCGGGTAGCGATGGAGGGGTTTTTCCTTCTCCCCTGGCCTGCTCTCGTAGGGGGAACGGGGCTTGGAATAGCGCTCGTCGTAGGGTTGAGCTTGTATTATTCGGGAAATATCAGCTCCCCAGGGTTGGGTTCGGTGAAAAGGGTGGCGATTCTCCCTTTCACATCAATTGGTCTAAAGACGGAGGACGAGTTTATTTCGGAAGGGATGACGGAAGAAATAATTTCTTCTCTTTCCGCGCTGAAAAATGTTCGGGTCTTGGCCCGTTCTTCCGTCGCGCGATTTCAGGGCTCCTCGCAATCGATGGGGGACATCGGGAAGGAGCTCGGGGTCGCGACCCTTGTCGAAGGCAAGGTAATGAAATCCGGAGAAAGGCTACGCATCTCGGCTAGAATCATAGACGTTTCGTCTCAAGAGTACGTATGGTCACAAGACTTCGACGGAGGGACGGAAAAACTATTCGAAATTCAGAAAAAGATTTCGTCCCGTGTCGCTCAACAGCTAAAAGGGCGCGAAATTGCGGCCGTGCAACCTACAAGCGAGGAGTCTTCCGGTTCGAAGCACGGAGCTTATGTTCAGTACCTCAGAGGAAGGCATTTTTTTGAGCGGCGAACCCGGGAGAATCTTGAAAAGGCCATCGAGTATTTCAAAAAGTCTATCAACGAAGCGCCGGATTTTGCGCCATCCTATGGGGCCCTTGCGAATGCCTTACATTTGATGGCCTTTTATGGGTTTCTAGATCCGAGGGAGGCTTATCCTAAGGGAATGGAATACGCGACGAAGGCTCTCACCCTGGACTCAAGATCGCAGGAGGCGTACCTATTTCTCGCTGAAAAGAATATGACTTTCGATCGCAATTGGCGGGAATCGGAGAGTAACTTCAAAAAAGCGATAGAGATCAATCCGAATCTCTCCACCGCCCATCAATGGTATTCCGATCTTCTAGTAGCACTACTTCGATTCGAAGAAGCGAAGAAAGAGGCGATGAAGGCTCAGGAGCTAGAACCGCTTTCTTTGGCCGTGAGTATTTCTTCGGGTAAAATGCGCTACTACTGGATGGAGAATGAGGAGGCGCTTACTATTTATCGGGGTGCGATCGAGCTCGATCCGAATTTTGCGATTGCCTATTATTGGCAGGGGCTTGCCCAAATTCAGAAGCAGGAATTCGAAAAGGGGCTCGCGTCGCTAGAAAAAGCCAGTTCGTTGAATCCTGGAAGCTGGATGATGAAAGCAGGGCTTGCCTACGGACTGGGGAAGTCGGGAAGAAACTCCGAGGCAGTAAAAATTCTCGGCGCTTTGAAAGAGGCTTCCAAGAAAGAATATGTCTCTCCTTACTTGATTGCGGAAGTTTACTCGGGTCTTGGTGATTTTGGAGCTGCCTATATGGAACTCATGCGGGGCGTGAATGAAAAAACAAATCACATGACCTGGCTAGGTGTGGATCCTATTTTTGCGCCATTACGGAAAGAACCCAGGTGGAAGTTACTTGCTGGCGCCCTGCACCTCCCCACGAAAGCGCACTAGGTTAGCGAGTCCCGCACCGTCGGAAATGTCAGGAAGTGTCTCGAGACCCCGAAACCCTCATATGCCTTTTCAACATTAGAAAAAACCTCATCGAGGAGTTCTTCCCGGTTGAGCCCTACCTTTTCCGCCCTCGATGCAAGATGTCGGCTCAGAGAAACGGTGAGTTTCATGATGAAGTATTGGGACATTTTCACGTAGCCCCTTCCGAGCAAGGAGAGGTGATCCATCACTTCAGGTAGGACAATATGCAGGAAATGGAGATGCCGGCTCTCATCGATGAGTAGTCGCCGGCACATCTCACTTCCCAGGGGATCGATCTCGGCCCCTTTGGCGCGTCTTAAAAATGAGGAAGCAAAGTTTTCCGAGAATAAAGTGGAGAATAGCCAATTCTCGATTTGGTAAAATCCCAAGGAAGCAATCTGCCCTAGTAAATGGTATTTGCCGTCATATCTTGGGGGTTCTCCTAGCCGTTGTAAAAAGCGGCCGATGGTGTAAACGTGGCGCCCCTCATCCGCTCCTTGTAGAGTTAGGTATTGAAGACTCGCCTCACTTCGAAATTGGTGAGAAGCCTTTAGTGTCATTCGGGCAAGCACATGCTGGCCCATTTTTTCCATTGTATAGAAGACAGTCCCAAGCTCTGCCCATATTTGCCTCTGCTCGGGCGTGAGGGTTAGCGGAGAGGAAAAGTCCAGAGCAACATCAGCTGACCACTGTTGAGCGGCTGAGTGAACAAAAAGTTTGGAAACCCTTCCTTCATCTATTCTGGAGGATGGGGATACGACAGAAGGGGAAATCACTTTGATCGTCTTTCTTCCCAGTCCAGAGCGGCTTCAATGGACCGCAAGAGCATGACTGCCGATCCGACACCGAACAGAAATATTCCAAATACTCCGAGGCGAAACCAAGCCGGTTCCACCGCGTCTCGAATCAATACGAAAGCAACACCCAAAGCCATCGGGGTAAGTGCCATTGCGAAGTGAGAGGCACGAGAGAATGGGTTCGCTTCATGATGGATCACATTCGTGCAGTGGGCACAGGACTTCTCTTCAATGTGGACAGGTAAACCGGGCGTCATAAACCCTCCTTGCCCATTATCCTCTTTCACGGCGCGTGCCAGAGAATCCATGCACGAAAATAGCGGGCATAGGGGACAGGTGAGACAAAGGATCTCGCCGCGGAGAATTTCTGTCACCTATGCCAGGAAGCTTTCTCTGAAAATAGAGCAGCTTAACTTGGTCCGCCCTTTGCATTTTCAAGAAGTAGTTTTACTCAATAAAAGGA